>NZ_JAHZDL010000118.1:0-6168 GCF_019422385.1 Flavonifractor sp. | reverse complement strand
CCCACGCAGGCGGGGGCGGTGACGCTCCTGTGCCGGAACTCCTCCCGCTGGTGGACATTGGATATGTGCACCTCGATGCAGGGCACGTCCACCGCCTTGAGGGCGTCCAGGATGGCGTAGCTGTAGTGGGTGAAGGCCCCGGGGTTCATGACGATGGCGTCGTACACCCCGTCGGCGGCGTGGATGGCGTCGATGACGGCCCCCTCGTGGTTGGACTGGAAGCACTCCGCCGAGGCGCCGTGGGCGGCGGCGAAGTCTCTCAGCCGCGCGCACAGGCTCTCATAGTTGTTCTCCCCGTAGATGCCCGGCTCCCGCTTGCCCAGCAGGTTCAGGTTGGGGCCGTTGATAATCAGGAATTTCACGCCCGGCACTCCCTTTCGTAGATCTCCGCCACCCGCTCCGCCGCCTCGGCGGCCAGGCTGTGGCCCTCAATGATGTAGTCGGCCCACCGGCGGTAGACGGGCTCCCGCTGGCGGAACCGCTCCAGAAAATCCTCTTTTCCCCCCTGCCCCAGGGGCCGGTGGGCCATGGACACGGTGTCGTAGATCACCCCGGGATCCCGGTTGATCCAGAACACCGCGCCGCTGGATTTTAAGGAGGCGATGGCGTCCGGCCGGGTGGGCAGGCCGCCGCCGCAGGCGATCACCAGCCCCTGCTCCCGGGCCAGCGCCCGGCTGACCGCCAGCTCGTGCTCCCGGAAGCCGTCCTCCCCCTCCTGGGCGAAGATCTCCGGGATGGCGCGGCCCGTGTCCCCCTCGATGCGCTCGTCGGTGTCCACGAAGGCCATGCCCAGCTTTTCCGCCGCCAGACGGCCCACCGTGGACTTGCCGCAGCCCATCATGCCGATCAGCACAATGTTTTTCACGGCTCATACCCCCGGAAGTTGCCCAGAATGCGGAACTCGGCGGCCAGCTGCCCCAGCTCGTGGAGCACGCCGTCCAGCTCCGGGGCGGCCACGTCGCCGGTGAAGTCCAGGAAGAACAGGTACTCCCACCCCCGGCCGGGGATGGGCCGGGACTCGATCTTCAGCAGGTTGAGCCCCTGGACGGCGAAGATGGTGAGGATCTCGTGGAGGGAGCCGCTCTGGTGGGGCAGGCGGAACATGGCGCTGATCTTGTTCCGCTCCGGCCGCAGCTCCAGGACGGGGGACACCACCACGAACCGGGTGTGGTTCATGGCGTTGTAGTTGACCCCCTCGGCCAGGATGTGCAGGCCGTAGATCTCCGCCGCCCGGCGGGAGCAGATGGCGGCGGCGGTGCGGTCGCCGCTCCCGGCCACCTGCTTGGCGGAGCCCGCCGTGTCCAGGGTGGGCACCCGGTGCCAGTCCCGGTGCTCGTCCAGGTACTTCTCGCTCTGCATCAGCCCCTGCTCGTGGGAATAAACGGTTTTGATGTCCTCCAGCTTCACGCCGGGCAGGGCCATGAGGCAGTGGCGCACCTCCACCTGGCACTCCCCCACGATGTAGTAGTTGTACTGGGAGAGCAGGTCGTACACCTGCCGGATGGAGCCGGTGGAGGAGTTCTCCACCGGCAGGACGGCGTAGTCAGCCTCCCCCCGCTCCAGGGCGGCGAACACGTCGGGGAACCAGGCCAGGCCCCGGCTGTCCACCTCCGGGCCGAAGAAGCCCGCGGCGGCCTCCTCACTGTAGCACCCCGGCTCCCCCTGGTACACCACCCGGGGGCCGGGCACCGGCTCCCGCCGGTTTTTCATGGCGGCGGCCCAGGCGGCATAGCCCGGGTCGCTGTCCCCCTCCCGCACCAGGTGGCGCTGCTGCCGCCGGGAGATAGCCATGATGCTCTCGTAGAGGGCCGCCAGATCCGCCTTGCGGGCCGGGTCGTCGGTGAGGGCCGTCTTGGCGGCGATCACCTGCTTCTCCCGGCTGGCGTCCAGCACCGGAATGCCGTTGGCCCGCTTATATTCCCCCACCTGACCGGTGACGGCCATCCGCTCCAGAAAGAGCTTCACCAGCTCCCCGTCGATGCGGTCGATCTCCCGGCGGTACTGTTCCAGTTCGTTCATGGGCTCCACTCCTCGATTGATCGGGCGGATGATATCCGCCCCTACGAATCTGCCGTCGGCGGGGTTTGGCCGCCACGACCAGCCGCACCTCCGCTAAATTCCAAGCACGGCGCAGGCCGCCAGGGCCGCCGCCGCCTCGATCACCGGCACGGCCCGGGGCACGATGCAGGGATCATGCCGGCCGTGGATCTCGATCTCCGTCTCCTCGCCGGTGCGGAGATCCACGCTCTCCTGGGGCAGGGCGATGGAGGGGGTGGGGCGGATGGTGGCCTCAAAGGTGACGGGCATGCCGTTGGTGATGCCGCCGTTGACACCGCCGGCATGGTTGGTCTTGGTGACCACCTTGCCGTCCCGCACCTCGAAGGGGTCGTTGGCCTCGCTGCCCCGCATGAGGGAGAAGGCCACCCCGGCGCCGAAGTCCACCCCCTTGACGGCGGGGACGGCGAAGAGGTACTGGGCGAAGATGCCCTCCACGTTGCAGCCGAAGTCGGGGGCCCCCAGCCCGGCGGGCAGGCCGAACACGGCGCACTCCACGGCGCCGCCCACGCTGTCCCCCTCGTTCTTCGCCTCCAGAATGGCCTGGCGCATCTCCTCCCCCTTGGCGTCGTCCAGCACGGGGAAGGACTTGGCGGCCACGGCCCTCAGGGACTCCTCGTCCTCCAGGGAGGCATCCGAAATGCCATAGATGGAGCTGATGTGGGCCCCCACCCACACGCCATGCCGGGCCAGCACCTGCTTGGCCACCGCACCGGCGGCCACCAGAGGGGCGGTGAGGCGGCCGGAAAAGTGGCCGCCCCCCCGGTAGTCCTGGCACCCCTGGCTCCTGATAAAGCCCGCGTAGTCCCCGTGGCTGGGGCGGGGGGTGTAGCGGATGGACTCGTAGTCCTGGGAGTGCTGGTCGGCGTTGCGGATCACCATGGCCAGGGGGGCGCCGGTGGTCTTGCCCTCAAACACGCCGGAGAGCACCTCCACCAGGTCGCTCTCCTTCCGGGCGGTTGTCGTGGGGCCCTGGCCGGGCCTGCGGCGGTTCAGCTCTCTCTGCACCGCCTCCAGCTCCAGCTCCAGCCCGGCGGGTACCCCCTCCACCACCACGCCGATGGCCGGGCCGTGGGACTCGCCGAAAATCATGTGTCTCATACAGGTTTCCTCCCTGGAACGCGTCCTTGTCTCAATCTCACGCAGTAGGGCGGGGGCTTGCCCCCGCCGACGGATCACGCCCGCGTCAGCCGCCCGCCCAGTCTCTCGTAATCCTCCCAGAACCGGGGATAGGACTTCTTCACGCACTCCGCGCCGGTGACGGTGACGGGCTTCTCACACCGGGTGGCGGCGATGGCGGCCATCATGGCGATGCGGTGGTCGTTGTGGCCGGAGACGGTGACGCCGCCGGGCAGCTTCGCCTTCCCCTGGATCACCAGGGCGTCCGCCTGCTCCTCGATGTCCGCCCCCAGGGCGGTGAGCACCTCCGTCACGGTGGAGAGCCGGTCGCTCTCCTTCATCCGCAGCCGGGCGGCGTTGCCGATGCGGGTGGTCTCCCTGTCCCGCAGGGCGGCCATGGCCGCCAGGGGGGGCACCAGATCGGGGCATTGGGATACGTCCAGTTCCACAGGCCCGGACTCCCGCAGGCGGTTACAGAAGGCCGCGATCACCCGGTCGCCCTGAACGGAGGCCGGGTTGAGGCCCGCCGCCTCCACCTGACAGCCCAGCAGCCGGGCGGCGTACCAGAAGGCGGCGTTAGACCAGTCGGCCTCAATGGCCAGATCCCGGTGCTGATAGACCTGGTTCCCCGGCACCCGAAAGCGCCGGTCGCCGTCGTAATCCACGGACACCCCAAACTGTGCCAGGGCGTCCAGGGTCATGTCCACATATCCCCGGCTCTCCAGGCCGGTGGTGAGCTGAATCTCGCTGTCCCCCTCCAGCAGGGGGAGGGCATAGAGCAGGCCGGTGACGAACTGGGAGGACACGTCGCCGGGCAGGGCGTACTCCCCGGGGGTGAGCCTCCCGGAGACGGTGAGCACCCCGTCCTCCAGGGACCAGGCGATCCCCTTCTCCCGGAACAGGTCGAAGTAGGGGCCCTGGGGCCGCTCCATGAGGCGGCCGTGGCCGGTGAACTTCCCGCCCCCCTGGAGGGCCAGGGCCACGGGGATGAGAAAGCGCAGGGTGGAGCCGGACTCTCCGCAGTCCATGACTTCCGGCGGCGGCACCTCGAAGCCGTCCACCAGATTGCAGCCCCGGATCACCGTGCCGTCGGAGGCGGCGTCGGCGTTCAGGGTGCGCATGCACCGGAGGGTGGCCTGGATGTCCTGGGACAGCTCCACATTGGACAGGCGGCACACCCCGTCGGACAGGGCGGCGGCGATAATCAGCCGGTGGGCCTGGCTTTTGGAGGGGGGCGGCGTAATCGTCCCCCTTAACAGGGTGGGTGTGATGGTCACATTCATTGCAGTTCCTCCAATTGCGCCAGCAGCTCCGCCTTGGGCATCCGGTGGGGCACGGCGCGGCCCAGCTTGTCCAGCAGGATCACCGAGATGCTGTCCCCCGCACCCTTCTTGTCCAGCCCCACGGCAGCGGCGTAGTCCCCCGCGGTGCAGGAGATGGCGGTGGGCAGGCCCAGGGCGGACAGCACTCCCTCCAGCCGGGCGGGGATCTCCGGCGGGGTCACCCCCAGCCTGACCCCCAGCTTTGCGGCGGCGCACATGCCGGCGGCCACCGCCTGGCCGTGGCTCCACGTCTCGTAGCGTCCCGCCAGCTCGTAGGCGTGGCCCAGGGTGTGGCCGAAGTTCAGGAGCATCCGCTCCCCGGTGTCCCGCTCGTCCCGTTCCACTACGCCGCGTTTTATATCGCAGCAGGTATACAAAATGTGTTCGATTTCCGCCATCAATTCCCCTCTCGACGGGCGGGCTTCCAGGAAGTCGAAGAAGGCGGCGTCCTTGATGCAGCCGTACTTCACCACCTCCGCCATGCCGTCGGCGAAGGTCTGGTCGTCCAGGGTATCCAGGGCGTCGGGATCCATGAGCACCAGTTTGGGCTGCCAAAACGCCCCGGCCAGGTTCTTGCCGTGGTGGAGGTCGATGGCAACCTTGCCCCCCACGGAGGAGTCCACCTGGGCGAGCAGGGTGGTGGGCATCTGCACGAAGTCCACCCCCCGCAGGACGGTGGCGGCGGCGAAGCCCGCCAGATCCCCCACCACGCCGCCGCCCAGGGCCACCACCGCGTCGGTGCGGGTGAGCCCGGCGGCCATCATGGCCTCCCACAGCTCAGACAGCCGCGCCGCGCACTTGGTGCCCTCCCCGGCGGGGACGGTGTGGGCGGTCACCTGGAATCCGGCCCCCTCCAGGCCGGCGCGCACCCGGTCCAGGTACAGCGGGCCCACGTTGGAGTCGGTGACCACAAACAGGCGCTCCGCCCGGGGCAGCACCTTCCGGCAGTGCGCCCCGGCCTGGGCCAGCAGGCCACGCTCTATGAGAATATCGTAAGACCGGCCCGGCAGGGCCACGGTGAGGGTTTTCATGGGCACTTCTCCCTTGCGATGGTTTTTGTGCGGGGTGAAACGGGCCGCCGAGGGCGGCGGCCCCTACATCCAGGCTTCTGGATTGCCGTAGGGGTCGGCCCCCTGGCCGACCCGCCATTTCCCCGGATGCCGCCCCGTGGTTTCGAGGGCGGGCGGATGCTATCCGCCCCTACAGGGCATGGCGCTGCGGATGGGCTGCGGCTCCGGGCTTCTCCGCTGCTCACGACGGCTCCGGGCTTCCTGTCACGCTCCGGGTTGGGCGCATGGCCGGGTCGCTAAGTCCGGGCTCCGCGAAAAATGCCGCTCCGGGCTGCGCCCGTCGCCTGTTTTTTCGTCTGCGCCCTGCCTTAGCTCCCCTATGCGCCTACCCTCCGCGCTTCTTCGCTGTCACGCTCCGCCTGTTCGCGACGCCCGGCTTCCCTCCGACTCCGGGCACAAACGGCCAGTTTGCGAACTGGCCTGGTTTGTACCCGTCGCTCCAGTCCATCCGGGCTGCTCACGACGGCTCCGCGCTTCTTTTTATTTTACCAGAGTTTTCCCCACCAGGTCAACCATGGCGGACACCTTGTGCATGAGGGCGTCGAACTTCTGGGGGGTGAGGGACTGCTGGCCGTCGCACTTGGCGTGGGCGGGGTCGTTGT
>NZ_JAHZDL010000117.1:0-6260 GCF_019422385.1 Flavonifractor sp. | reverse complement strand
ATGCCGCGACGGGAGCAAGGGCCCAGCGGAGGGAATGAGCTTTCGGGCCTGCCCGGAAGCGAACGATCCGTAGCTTGGGCCGACGACGCCGCGCCTTGGGCGGCACGCATCGCGGTTACCCCGCAAACCCTGAAAGCTGCTGCGCTGTACCGGCCTGACCCGCCGGGCCGCCGCCGGTGCGGTGCCCCTGAGAGACCGGGGTGCCTGCGGCGGCTGTGTGAAGCAAAACATCCATCTTTGCGTATTGAGGTGACAGGATATGAACATCAAAACCATGCAGGTGGGCCCGCTGGGCACCAACTGCTACCTGCTGGAGGACGAGCACACCCACGCCGCGGCGGTAATCGACCCCGGCGGAGACGGGGCGCGGATTGAGGCCCAGCTGCGGGCCGACGGGGCGGAGCTGAAGCGGATCCTCCTCACCCACGCCCACTTCGACCACACCGGCGGCGTGGCCGAGCTCCACGCCGCCCACCCCGACGTGCCGGTGTTCCTCCACCCGGCGGACGCCTCCCGCCTGGGCAGCGACGTGTTCCCCCCCATCGGCGCGCCCACCGTGCCCTACGGCGACGGCGACGTGGTGAAGCTGGGGGATCTGGACATCCAGGTGCTCCACACCCCCGGCCACACCCCCGGCGGGGTGTGCCTGCTGGTGGGGGACGCCCTCTTCACCGGCGACACCCTGTTCCAGGGCTCCATGGGCCGCATCGACTTCGAGGGCGGCTCCTACGAGGACATCATGGCCTCCCTGGCCCGGCTGGCCCACCTGCCCGGCGACTTCCGCGTCCTCCCCGGCCACATGGACGCCTCCACCCTGGAGCGGGAGCGCAAGACCAACTACTACATCCGGGAGGCCCTGAGGGGATAAGGGCGGGGGCATACCCGGCGTCTCCCGGCGGGCGGATGATATCCGCCCCTACACTCCCTGAAAGGAAACGCCCAATGAAGCTCTATTATCGCGGACATGACTACAAATACGCGGCGGAACAGATGCTGCTGACCCTTTTCCCCACGGAGCGGCCGGAGTACGCCGACGCGCCCCCCGGGCCGGGGGAGGACGCCTTGGTGCTCTCTTTGAGCCGGGGAGAGACCTGGGCCACCGCCACGGCGGCGCTGACCTGGGGCGGGGCGGAATACCGGGCCGCCCGCCGGTGCCGGGTGTCGGAGCTCACCGACCGGCTGTCCGCCGACCGGGCCCTCCAGCGGATTCTCAAGCTGGCCTTTTACGACGCGGGCACGGCGGCGCTGGGAAAGGAGCCCCCCTGGGGGGCCCTCACCGGCGTGCGGCCGGTGAAGATCCCCGCCAAGGCCATGCTGGCCGGGGCCACCCCCGCCCAGGCGGAAAAAGTCCTGCGGGACACCTACCGGGTGAGCCCCGGCCGGAGGAAGCTGGCCATGGACTGCGCCCAGGCCAGCCTGGCCGCCCAGCGCAGCCTGGGGGAGCAGGAGGTGTCCCTCTATGTGGGCATCCCCTTCTGCCCCACCCGGTGCGCCTACTGCTCCTTCGTCTCCGCCGACGTGGGCCGGGCGCTGAAGCTGATCGACCCCTTCCTGGACGCACTGTCCAGGGAGATCCGGGCCACCGGGGCCATGCTGGCCGACGCCGGTCTGCGGGTGCGCACCGTCTACTTCGGCGGCGGCACCCCCACCACCCTCACCGCCCCCCAGCTGGATCGGCTCATGGGGGAGCTGGCCGAGCACATCGACCTGTCCGCCTGCACCGAGTACACGGTGGAGGCGGGGCGGCCCGACACCATCACGGCGGAAAAGCTGGCGGTGCTGAAGCGCCGGGGCTGTGACCGGGTGTCGGTGAACCCCCAGTCCATGTCCGACGCGGTGCTGGCCGCCATGGGGAGGGCCCACCGGGCCGCCGACATCCTGGGGGCCTTCGCCCTGGTGCGGGAGAGCGGCATCGGGTGCGTCAACATGGATCTCATCGCCGGCCTGCCCGGCGACAGCGCGGACGGCTTCCGGTCCTCCCTGGACCAGGTGCTCTCCCTAGCCCCGGAGAACGTGACGGTGCACACCCTGGCCCTGAAAAAGGGCTCCCGCCTCATGGAGGGCGAAACTCCGCTACCCCCGGGAGAGGACGTGGCCGCCATGCTGGACTACGCCTGGGCCGCCCTGCGGGAGAGCGGCCAGATCCCCTACTACCTCTACCGGCAGAAGTACATGTCCGGTTCCTTTGAGAACGTGGGCTGGTGTCTGCCCGGCACCGAGAGCCTGTACAACATCTGCATGATGGAGGAACTGCACACCATCGTCTCCCTGGGGGGCGGCGGGGTCACCAAGCTGGTGGACCGGCACACCGGATACATCCAGCGGGTGGCCAACGCCAAGTACCCCCAGGAGTACATTCAGAAGATCGACGCCATCTGCGCCGACAAGGCCAGGGTGGCGGAGTTCTGCCGCCAACACGGGTAAAGGAGGGAAACCATGCCCTATCAGCTCAGTGAGATCAACGACAAGATCCGCAAAGACCCGGCCGCCTTCCTGGCCGAGTGCGACGCCCACTACCAGGAGCGCATCCACACGGCGGTGGACACCATCCTGGAGCGGATACGGCTCAGCCCCATCGTGCTGCTGTCCGGCCCCTCCGGCTCCGGCAAGACCACCACGGCCATGAAGCTGGAGCAGGAGCTGGAGCGCCGGGGGGTGAACAGTCACACCATCTCCCTGGACAACTACTTCAAGACCCTCAACCGCAAGACCGCCCCCCGCACCCCCGAGGGGGACATCGACTACGAGTCCCCCCTGCTGCTGGACATGGAGCTGCTGGACGACACCTTCTCCAGGCTGTCCCGGGGGGAGTGGGTGATCGTCCCCCACTTCGAGTTCGCCCGCCAGATGCGCAACGACAGCCGGGGCACCCCCCTCAAGCTGGAGAAGAACGAGATCGCCATCTTCGAGGGCATCCACGCCCTCAACGACGACATCGCCGGCCGCCACCCGGAGGCCACGGGCATGTACATCTCCGCCCGCTCCAACATCCTGGAGGGGGAGGCGCTGCGCTTCAAGGGCACCTGGATGCGCATCACCCGCCGGGCGGTGCGGGACTACAATTTCCGGGGCACAGACCTGCTGGAGACCCTGCTCATGTGGTATAATGTCCGCCGGGGGGAGAAAACCTACATCTCCCCCTTCAAAAGCCGGGCCCACGTGATCATCGACTCCTCCCTGCGGTATGAGGTGCCCGTGTTCGCCCACTACGCCGGCGCCCTCCGGGCCGCCGTGGAGCAGGTGCCGGAGGACAACCCCCGCTGCCGGGAGTTCCACGACCTGGTGGACGCCTTCCGGTACTTCGAGCCGGTGGATCCCGCCCTGGTGGCCCCCGACTCCCTGATCCGGGAGTTTATCGGCGGGGGGAGCTACCATTATTGACCGGCGGGGCGACACATAGGTCGCCCCCTACATCGTGTACTCGTAGGGGCGCACCTGCGTGTGCGCCCGTCAGGCATCCGCGGGCCCGAACCCGGCGGCCGCCCGGCCGTCCCACCCAAAACTCTGTTAATCACATAGGAAAGAAGGAACGATTATCATGTCCGAATGTACCCACAACTGCTCCTCCTGCGGCGAGAGCTGCTCGGAGCGCACCACGCCCCAGGATTTCCGCGCGCCGGCCAACGGCCTGTCCCACATCGGGAAGGTGATCGCCGTGGTCAGCGGCAAGGGAGGCGTGGGCAAGAGCACCGTGACCTCCTCCCTGGCCGTGGCCATGCGCCGGCTGGGCAAGAAGGTGGGCGTGCTGGACGCCGACATCACCGGCCCCTCCATCCCCACCGCCTTCGGCGTCCACACCAAGGCCGAGGGCAGCGAGCTGGGCATCTACCCGGTGGAGACCAAGACCGGCATTGAGATCATGAGCCTCAACCTGCTCATGGAGAACGAGACCGACCCGGTGGTGTGGCGGGGCCCCGTCATCGCCGGGGCGGTGAAGCAGTTCTGGACTGACGTGATCTGGGGCGACGTGGACTACCTGTTCGTGGATATGCCGCCGGGAACCGGCGACGTGCCCCTCACCGTGTTCCAGTCCCTGCCGGTGGACGGCATCATCGTGGTCACCTCCCCCCAGGAGCTGGTGAGCATGATCGTCACCAAGGCGGTGAAGATGGCCGAGATGATGCACATCCCGGTGCTGGGCCTGGTGGAGAACTACAGCTACTATGAGTGCCCCGACTGCGGCAGGCGCCACGCCGTCTTCGGCGAGAGCCACATCGACCAGACCGCCGCCCAGCACGGCCTCAAGGTGCTGGCCCGCCTGCCCATCGACCCGGCGGCGGCCGCCGCCTGCGACGCGGGCACCATCGAGGATTTCCAGCCCAACTACCTCGCCGATGTGGCAAAGGCCCTGGCGGAGTAACCCCAATCAGCAAAGGAAGTGCATCCCATGTCCCATACCGCCGAGCTCATCGCCGTGGGCACCGAGCTGCTGCTTGGAAATATTGCCAACACCGACGCCCAGATGCTCTCCCAGGGCCTGTCCGCCCTGGGCATCAACGTCTACTACCACACGGTGGTGGGCGACAACCCCCAGCGGCTCCGCGCCGCCGTGGAGCTGGCCCGCACCCGGGCGGACATTATCATCACCACCGGCGGCCTGGGCCCAACCTGCGACGATCTCACCAAGAACGTGCTGGCGGAGTGCTTCGGCAAACCGCTGGTGTTCCATGAGCCCTCCGCCCGCCGCATCGAGGCCTACTTCCAGCGGCTTCACGCCGGCCGGCCCATGACGGAGAACAACTACCAGCAGGCCATGCTCCCCGAGGGGTGCACGGTGCTGGACAACGACTGGGGCACCGCCCCCGGCGTGGCCTTTGAGGCCGGCGGCGTCCGGGTGATCATGCTCCCCGGCCCGCCCCGGGAGTGTAAGGCCATGTTCACCCACCGGGTGGTGCCCTACCTGAAAAGCCTGGCCGACGGGGTGATCGTCTCCCGCACCCTGAAGCTCTTCGGCATCGGTGAGTCCTCCATGGAGGCCCAGCTGCGGGACGAGATGAACGCCATGACCAACCCCACCCTGGCCCCCTACGCCAAGGAGGGGGAGTGCGAGCTGCGCATCACCGCCAGGGCGGAGGATGAACAGGCCGCCCACGCCCTCATCGACCCGGTGGAGGCGCGGCTGCGGGCCAAATTCGGCCCCCTGATCTACGGCGCCGACGTGCCCTCCCTGGAGGCGGCGGTGTTCCGGCTTTTGCAGGAGAAGGGCCTCACCTTCGGCTGCGCCGAGAGCTGCACCGGCGGCCTCATCGCCAAGCGCATGACCGACCTGTCCGGGGTGTCCGCCGTGTTCCGGGGGGGCGTGGTGAGTTACGCCACCCAGGTGAAGCACACCGTCCTGGGGGTGGAGCAGGCCCTCCTGGAGCAGTACGGCGCGGTCAGCGAGCCCGTGGCCCGGGCCATGGCCGAGGGGGCCCGGCGGGTGCTGGGCTGCGACATCGCGGTGGCCTCCACCGGCGTGGCCGGCCCCGACCCCGACGAGCGGGGCAACCCGGTGGGGCTGGTCTACCTGGCCCTGGCCGCCCCCGATGGCACCTGGGTGCGCAAAATCCAGCAGGGCATGGGCCGGGAGCGGGTGCGCCACGTGGCCGCCTCCCACGCCTTCGACCTGGCAAGGCGGTACCTGAGCGGCCTGGAGATGAAGTAAACAGAAAACAGCGGGTATTCTGCGAAATGCAGAATACCCGCTGTTTTTATTTTGCCCGAACCAGGCAGCGGAAATCACCCAGCCCTGTAGGGGCGGATATCATCCGCCCGTCTGCCCCCGCAACCGCTGGCCCGTGGGGCGCGACGACTCGGCGCGCCGTCCGTAGGGGCGACCTGTGGTCGCCCGTCTGGTAAAAGCCCGGCTGGCGCGGAAATTGCCATGCACTGTAGGGCGGGGGCTTGCCCCCGCAGTTATTTGCCGGGGTACCCCGGGGGGCGCGCCGCTTTTTTGAAGGTGGCTTCGCTGGATTTTTATCGGAAGCGCCCCCGGCGCCTCCGACGCGGCGGGCGCCCCCATTTCTTCCCGAAGAAATGGGGGGAAAGAAGGGCCGGGGGGCTTTCCGCCTTTTCAAAAAGGAGGCTTCGCATGGATTTTCATCGAAGGCGCCCCCGGCGCCTTCGACCCCGGCCCCCCCAGTACGAGGGCTTATGGCGGCGGTGGGCTGTACGTACAGGGCAGAGACCAAGCGTGCATTGCCGCCCGCTTCGTCGGCACAAGTTGCGGATCGCTCGCTTCGCCGCAAGCGGCAAAGCTCGTTCCCTCCACTGTGCCTCCT
>NZ_JAHZDL010000116.1:0-6363 GCF_019422385.1 Flavonifractor sp. | reverse complement strand
CCGTCTGGATTGTGCTTTTCCTTTCTTTTTGTTCCCTTTAATTAGCCATCAACTGTATGATGCCGCGGTGGCGCTCACCAACCCCGACGAGGGCCTGTACGGCTGTGCCGTGTCCTGCAGCCCCAACGACCTGCTGTGCACCCGCTACCTGAACTACTACGTCCGCTCCGGCGGCGGCAGCCTGCTCAACGACGACCTGACCGCCAACCTGACCAGCGACCTGGCCATCGAGGGCATCAACTACTGGGTCAACATGTACAAGAACTGCTCCCCCGCCGAGACCATCAACTACACCGTCAACGACCACGCCACCCTGTACTACCAGGGCACCACCGCCTTTGACTTCAACTCCGGCTTCCAGATCAGCGGCGTGGAGACCAACCGCCCCGACCTGCTGGAGTACGTCTCCTGCGCCCCCCTGCCCAAGATCAACGCCGACGACCCCTACTACAGCGCGGAGGCCACCCACATCCCGCTGGTGACCTGGGCCAACTCCGAGCACCCCGAGATCTGCCAGGCCTTCATCGAGTACCTGTATCAGACCGACAACTACCTGGACTTCCTGGCCGCCGTGCCCGTGGGCATGCTGCCCTCCATCAAGGGCATTGAGGAGAACGAGGAGTACCTGTCCAACCCCATCGTCCAGCAGTTCTCCGACGAGGCCGCCGTCATCACCGAGGCGGTGAACGAGGGCACCGCCATCGGCTTCGAGCACGGGCCCAGCGCCCAGGCCGGCCTGCTGGCCAACCAGGGCGTCATTGAGGAGATGTTCCAGGACATCATCACCAACGGCACCGACGTGGAGACCGCGGCCCAGGAGGCCGAGGCGCGGCTCAACGAGATCTTTGAGACCATGGTGGCCTGACGGCTGCACCTGAGGGGCGGAAGAAACCCTTCCGCCCCCTTTTTTACGGCAAAATAGACGGGAGGGTTGATATGAACGGAAAAATCCGCACCCTGCGCAGCGGCGGCATCCAGGGCAGCCGGCTGACCCGGTGGATCTTCGTGGGCCCGGCCATGCTGGTGGTCATCTGCCTGCTGGTCTATCCGCTGTTGTCCACCCTGGTGTACAGCTTCACCAACAAGACCATGATCCGCAACGAGTTCGACGTGGTGGGGCTGAAGAACTACATCGACATCCTCACCGACGAGGACTTCTACTCCGCCTTCGGCCACACCCTGCTGTGGACCCTGTTCAGCGTGCTGGGCCAGCTGGTGGTGGGCTTCGTGGGGGCGCTGGCCCTGAACCGGGTCCAGAACAAGGTGGCCAAGAACCTGTTCCGCATCTTCGCCATCATCCCCTGGGCCTTCCCGGCCATCGCCACGGCCATGACCTGGAAGTGGCTGCTCAACGGCATCCACGGCTTCGTGCCCACCCTGCTCCGGGATCTGGGGATCACGCCGGAGCTCATCCAGTTCCTCAGCGACAAGAACCTGGTGCTGCCCACCCTGATTTTCATCAACATCTGGTTCGGCGCGCCGCTGATCCTGGTCAACGTGTACGCCGCCCTCCAGACCATCCCCCGGGACCAGTACGAGGCGGCCCAGATCGACGGGGCCAGCAGCTGGCAGTCCTTCCGCTACGTCACCGCCCCCCACATCCGGACGGTGGTGGGCCTGCTGGTGGTGCTGCGCACCGTCTGGGTGTTCAACAACTTCGACATCATCTACATGATCACCGGCGGCGGCCCGGCGGGGGCCAGCAGTACCATGCCCATCTTCATCTACGACACCGGCTGGACCGGACGGCTGGTGGGCAAGGCGTCGGCGGCCTCCATCCTGCTGCTGCTCTTCCTGGTGATCCTTTGTGTGCTGTACTTCTCTGTGATCAACCGCTGGGAGAAGGAGGACAAGTGAGATGAAAAAACTGAGACGCTTCTCCCCGGGCGGATGCTTCTCCTATGTCTATCTCATTGTGCTGTCGGTGCTGTGCATATTCCCCCTGATCTGGCTGCTGGTCTCCGCCTTCAAATCCAGCGGGGAGATGCTGGCCAATCCAACCAAAATCCTGCCCATGGAATGGACCCTGGAGAACTTCCACACGGTGCTGGTCACTCTCGGCTTTACCACCAACATCAAAAACAGCCTGATCGTGGCCCTGTGCACCACGGTGATCGCCACCTTTATCTCCGCCCTGGCGGCCTACGGCATCATCCGTTTCTTCCCCAAACTGGGCAACATCATGACCAAGATCCTCATCACCACCTATATGTTCCCCTCCATCATGCTGGTCATCCCCTACGCGGTGGTGATGAACGTCCTGCACCTGACCAACACCCGCATTGCCCTGGTGCTGGTGTACATGTCCTTCAGTGTCCCCTACGCGGTGTGGATGCTGGTGGGCTTCTTCAAAACGGTGCCCATCGACATTGAGGAGTCGGGGCGCATTGACGGCGCCAACCGCTTCCAGGTATTCACCCGCATTGTGCTTCCCCTGGTGCGGCCGGGCATTGTCTCCACCGCCATCTATGTGTTCATCAACGCGTGGAACGAATTCCTGTACGCCCTGCTGCTGGTGAGCAGCTCGGAAAAGACCACCCTGTCCGTGGCGGTCAAGACCCTGGAGGGCGCGGACATCCTCAACTGGGGCTCCATGATGGCGGCCAGTGCCATCGTGGTTCTGCCCTCCATCATCTTCTTCTGCATCATCCAAAATAAGATCGCCGGCGGTCTGGCGGACGGCGCGGTGAAATAACGGAAAGGAAGGATTGGAACGATGAAGACCATCGGATACGCAATCGTAGGTACCGGATATTTCGGCGCCGAGCTGGGCCGGATCCTCAACGAGCAGGAAGGGGCCAAGGTGGTGGCCGTCCTGGATCCCGAAAACGGCGAGACCATCGCCAAGGAGTACGGCTGCGACGTGGAGACCGATCTGGACGTGCTGTGCGGCCGCCCGGACGTGGACGCGGTGATCGTGGCCACCCCCAACTACCTCCACAAGGGGCCGGTGATTGCCGCGGCCCGGCACAAGAAGCACGTATTCTGTGAGAAGCCCATGGCCCTCTCCTACGCCGACTGCGACGAGATGGTGCGCACCGCCCAGGAGAACGGCGTGATCCTCATGGCCGGCCATGTGATGAACTTTTTCCGGGGCGTGCGCCACGCCAAGCGCCTGATCGCCGAGGGCGCCATCGGCCGGGTGCTCTACGCCCACTCCGCCCGCAACGGCTGGGAGGAGCCCCAGCCGGAGATCAGCTGGAAAAAGGTGCGGGCCCAGTCCGGCGGCCACCTGTACCACCACATCCACGAGGTGGACTGCATCCAGTTCATCATGGGCCCTGCCACCGAGGTCACTATGACCGGCGGCAACGTGGCCCACAAGGGGGAGCAGTTCGGCGATGAGGACGACATGCTCTTTATCAACATGGAGTTCGGCAACAACACCTATGCGGTGGTAGAGTACGGCTCCGCCTTCCACTGGCCGGAGCACTATGTGCTCATCGAGGGCACTGAGGGCGCCATCCGCATCGACATGTGCAACGTGGGCATGACCGTCAAAACCAAGGATGGCAAGGAGGAGCACTACCTGGTCCACGAGACCCAGGAGGAGGACGACGACCGCACCCGGATCTACCACTCCACCGAGATGGACGGCGCCATCCAGTACGGCCATCCCGGCAAGAAGCCCCCGCTGTGGCTCCACGGCATCATGAAGAACGAGATGAAGTTCTTCAACGGAGTCCTCCACGGCGAGCCTGTTCCCGATGAGTTCAAGCCCCTCATGACCGGCCAGGCCGCTCGGGCGGCCATCGCCGCCGCCGATGCGGCCACCCTCTCCCTGAAAGAGGACCGCAAGGTCAAGGTGGCGGAGATCACCGGGGAAGGTGCCACGGAATAATACCACTCCAGGCGCGAAGAAAGAAATGCAACAAGCGGGAGGACACGGCCAAACAGGCCGTGTCCTCCCGCTTGCTCATAGTGATACTGTCATGCCCTTGCCCAGGTGGTGCCATCCTTGGTGTCCTTGATCTCCACGCCCATGGATTTGAGCTGATCGCGGATGGCGTCGGCGGTGCCCCAGTCCTTGGCCTTTTTGGCCTCCAGGCGCTTGGCGATGAGGGCCTCGATTTCCTCGGCGCCCTCCACGGGGGCGGCCTGCTGCTCCTTCAGGGCGTCGGCCTTCTTCAGCAGATCCAGGCCCAGCACCTGGTCAAAGCTGTCCAGGACGGCCCGCTTGGTGGCGTCGTTCAGGTCGGCCTTGAGCACGTCGTACAGGGCGGTGACGCCCAGGGAGGTATTGAGATCGTTGCCCACCGCCTCCACAAAGCGGTCCTTGTACGCCTGGACGGCGGCCTGGTCCACTTCGCCGTCGGTGCCCAGAGCGGCCACCCGGGCGATGAGCTTGTCGTAGGCGGCCCTGGCGTTGTCCAGGTTCTCCCAGGAGAACACCAGCCCCTTGCGGTAGTGGGACTGGAGGCAGAAGAAGCGGTACACCAGCGGGTCATAGCCCTTCTCCTCCAGAAGGGAGACGGTGAGGAACTCGCCGCTGGACTTGCTCATCTTGCCGTGGTTGGTGTTCAGGTGGTGGACATGCATCCAGTACTTGCACCAGGGGTGGCCCAGATAGGCCTCGGACTGGGCGATCTCGTTGGTGTGGTGGGGGAAGGCGTTGTCGATGCCGCCGCAGTGGATGTCCAGGTGCTCCCCCAGGTACTTCATGGAGATGCAGGAGCACTCGATGTGCCAGCCGGGGTAGCCCACGCCCCAGGGGGAGTCCCACTTGAGGGCCTGATCCTCAAACTTGGACTTGGTGAACCAGAGGACGAAGTCGTTCTTGTTGCGCTTGTTGGCATCCTCCTCCACGCCCTCCCGGACGCCCACGGCCAGATCCTCCTCGTCGTGGTCGTTGAACACGTAGTATTTCTCCAGCTTGGAGGTGTCGAAGTACACGTTGCCGCCGGCGAAGTAGGCATAGCCCTTGTCCATCAGGGCGGAGATGACCTTGATATACTCGTCGATCATGCCGGTGGCGGGCTGCACCACGTCGGGGTATTTGATGTTCAGCTTCTTGCAGTCGGAGAAGAAGGCGTCGGTGTAGAATTTGGCGATTTCCAGCACACTCTTGTGCTCCCGCTTGGCGCCCTTGAGCATCTTGTCCTCGCCGGTGTCGGCGTCGGAGGCCAGGTGGCCCACGTCGGTGATGTTCATCACCCGCTTCACGTCATAGCCGGCGTAGCGCAGCAGCTTCTCCAGCGCGTCCTCCATGATATAGCTGCGCAGGTTGCCGATGTGGGCGAAGTGGTACACCGTGGGGCCGCAGGTGTACATGGACACCCTGCCCGGCTCGTGGGGGACAAACTCCTCTTTTTTGTGGCTCGCGGAATTGTACAGATAGATTGTTTTCATAGATTCTGACTCCTTGCCTGTTCATCCAATAGTTGTTCCAGCCATTCCAGCCGGGAATTCAGGGCCTGCAGTTCCTTCTGCACCGGGTCGGTGACGTGGATCTGGTCCACCTGACTGGCGTAGTCCACCTTCTCCCCGGCGATGCGTACCACCCGGGCGGGCACGCCCACGGCGGTGGCGTCGGAGGGGATCTCGCTGAGCACCACCGCGTTGGAGGCGATGCGGGCATTGTCCCCCACCTTGAAGGGGCCCAGCACCTTGGCCCCGGCGGACACCATCACGTTGTTGCCCAGGGTGGGGTGGCGCTTGCCCTGGTCCTTGCCGGTGCCGCCCAGGGTGACGCCGTGGTAGATCAGGCAGTCGTCCCCGATCTCCGCCGTCTCGCCGATGACGATGCCCATGCCGTGGTCGATGACGAACCGGCGGCCGATTCTGGCGCCGGGGTGGATCTCGATGCCGGTCCAGAACCGGCTCCACTGGCTCACCAGCCGGGCCAGGAAGAACAGCCGGTGCCGGTAGAGACAGTGGGCCAGCCGGTGGTACAGCGTGGCATGCACGCCCGGATAGAGCAGAAAGATCTCCAGCCGGCTCCGGGCCGCAGGGTCGCGGGCCTGATAGGCCCGCAGGGTCTCTCCCAATCGTGTCAGTCCAAGCACCCCCCAGAATGCAAACGCGCCTCCCGTGCCCAAAGGCACGAGAGGCGACGTTGATCGCGGTTCCACTCTCATTTCTCACTCAGGGGCCGGTAACGGGGCCAGACCGGGGGCCGTCGGCCCTCTGCGCTCCCGGACGCACATTCTCCAGTTACCCCCCGGGCCCGCTTTCAGCCGGTGACGGGCCCTCTCTGTCGGGTGCTCGCTGGATACTATTTCCGTTCCTCGCGCGATTCACTGTTCCAGTATATTATCACGTTCCATCCGATGTGTCAAGGCGGGCGCCGGGCCGCCCGGGTCGAAAAATGTAGGAGTACAATACATATTGGACAGGAGAATAAAAAAGGATGAAGGATAAGGC
>NZ_JAHZDL010000115.1:0-6430 GCF_019422385.1 Flavonifractor sp. | reverse complement strand
CCCAGCAGGTCGAAGAGCACGCCGATGGAGTTGACCAGCAGCTTCTTGTTCAGCGTGGCCATGATGGAGCCGTGGAGCACATTGTCCTTCTCGGTGGAGTAGTCGTACAGCTCCCCGGCGGCGATGGTGGTGCCATCCCGGGAGAGGGTGCGGCCCAGCAGGAAGTCGGCGGACACATTGTAGTAGTTGCAGGCCTTGGTGACAAAGGCCAGGCCCGGCTCGCGCACGCCGTTCTCATAGTGGGAGAGCAGCGCCTGGCTGATGCCCAGCTCCTTGGCGGCCGCGCGCTGGGAGATGCCCTTCTCCTGGCGGAGCAGGGAGAGGCAGCGGGAGAAATCGGAACTCATGAACACACCTCATTGCACAGTTGGTATCAAAACAGTAGGTATAGTATAAATTCATAAATACAAAAAGTAAAGTGTATTTTTTCACAATCTTCTGCTCTTTTGGCATTGAGAATCCCAGGGGATCGGGTGTATAATACCAGTACAGCCAAAATATTTGGCAAATCGAAGCTCACGCGTAAATATGGAGGATGATACCAATGGCCATTCACATGTTCCAGCAGCTCATCGACACTCTGAAAAAGAGCCCCAAGAAGATTGTCTTTACCGAGGGCACCGACGCCCGCATTCTGGAGGCAAGCGCCCGCCTGCTGTCCGGCACCTTCCTGACCCCCGTGCTGGTGGGCAACCCGGAGGAGATCCAGGCCGCCGCCGAGGAGGCCGGCTTCAACATCCGGGGCGCGGAGATCATTGACCCGGAGACCTACCCTGAGATGGACAAGATGGTGGACACCATGGTGGAGCTGCGCAAGGGCAAGATGACCGCCGACGAGTGCCGCGCCGCCCTGAAGAAGAGCAACTACTTCGGCACCATGCTGGTGAAGATGGGCGTGGCCGACTGCCTGCTGGGCGGCGCCACCTACTCCACCGCCGACACCGTCCGCCCCGCCCTGCAGCTGGTCAAGACCAAGCCGGGCAACAAGATCGTCTCCTCCTGCTTCATCATGGTCCGCGAGGGCGTGGGCGAGAACACCGTGCTGGCCATGGGCGACTGCGCCATCAACATCAAGCCCTCCGAGGATGAGCTGGTGGAGATCACCACCGAGGTGGCCCACTGCGCCCGCATCTTCGGCATCGACCCCAAGGTGGCCATGCTGTCCTACTCCACCAAGGGCTCCGGCAAGGGCGAGGACGTGGACAAGATGCGCCACGCCTATGAGAAGGTCCTGGCCACCAACCCCGACTTCGACGTGGATGGCGAGCTCCAGTTCGACGCCGCCGTCTCTCCCGCCGTGGGCCAGCTCAAGAGCCCCGGTTCCCCCGTGGCCGGCTACGCCAATACCTTTATCTTCCCCGACATCAACGCCGGCAACATCGGCTACAAGATCGCCCAGCGCCTGGGCAACTTCGACGCCTACGGCCCCATCCTGCTGGGCCTCAACGCCCCCATCAACGACCTCTCCCGCGGCTGCAACGCCCAGGAGGTCTACTCCATGGCCATCATCACCGCGGCTCTGGCGTAAGAGAAGCGCGGAGCCGTCGTGAGCAGCCCGGATGGACTGGAGCGACGGGTACAAACCAGGCCAGTCCACAGACTGGCCGTTTGTGCCCGGAGTCGGAGGGAAGCCGGGCGTCGCGAGCAGGCGCAGCGTGACAACTTTACCTTTGCTAGACCCCGGAGCGGTCTCAGGGCCGCTCCGGGGTTTCTTATGGCCATGGAGGAGACCTCCACCCCGCCAGCGGCGGGGGCGGTCTCTCCCCCAAGACGGCAGCGCGCCCCGGGCGGAAAAGCCGCCCGGGGCGCGTATGTTCAGTAGAGCTCGTCCAGGATGCGGATGGCCTGGGCCACGCAGCTCTCCTCACAGGAGCCCAGGATGCGGGCCCCCCAGGCCCGCACCTCCGGGGCGCAGTTGGAGGGGGCGAAGGGGATGGCGGAGACGGCCAGCATGGGGATGTCGTTCTGGTTGTCGCCGATGCAGTAGATGTGGCCGGGCCGGATCCCCAGCCGGCGGGCCAGCAGCTCCACCATGCCGCCCTTGCTGCTCCCCTTCCGGGTCAGCTCCAGCAGCACCGGGTTGGAGAAGATCACCTCGTAGTGCTCGCTCCACCGCTCCAGCATGTACCGCTGGGTCTCCAGCAGCACCTCGCTGCGCTGCTGGAGGATGGCCTTGCTCCAGGGCAGGGGCATGTCCGCGATGGGGGCCTCGGTGGAGGGCAGGCCCGCCCGGCCCAGGTGGTGGCGGGTGACGGCGTTGGGCTGGTAGGTGTACACGTCGTCGTGGTGGTAGGCCTCAAAGCCGATGGAGGGGATGGCCCGGGCCACCTCCTCCATGTCCCCCCGCACCCGGTCGGGGAGGAAGGTCTCGTACACCATCTCCCCGGTGCGGAAGTCGTACAGGGCGGAGCCGTTGGACAGGATGACGGGGGCGTTGATGGGCACGCTGCGGGCGTGGGGCGCGAAGTTGGGCCGGGCCCGGCCGGTGGCCACGGTGAAGATGCCCCCCTGGCCGGTGAAGTAGGTCAGGGCCTCCACGTTTTCCCGGGTAATGCGCATATCCTCGCCATAGAGGGTGTCGTCAAAGTCGCTGGCGAACAGCACGCCGTCAAATTTTCCCATGGAGGCTCACCTGCTTTCCCGGGCGGAATGCGCCCTGTGATTGTTTAGCTGCCGCCGGGGCTATGTCAGCCGGCCCAGCCGCGCCAGCACCTGCGTGAAATAGTCCGGCAGGGGGCACTCCACCGTCACCCGCTCCCCGGTGCGGGGGTGGATGAAGGAGAGCCGCCGGGCGTGGAGGCACTGGCCCGCCAGGCCGGGCACCGGCTTTTTGGCCCCGTACACCGTGTCCCCCAGCAGGGGGTGGCCGATGGAGGCCATGTGCACCCGGATCTGGTGGGTGCGGCCGGTCTCCAGCCGGCATCGGATGTGGGTATACCCCGGATAGCGCTCCAGCACCTGCCAGTGGGTCACCGCCGGCCGGCCGTTCTTCCGGTCAACCGCCATCTTCTTCCGCTCCACCGGGTGGCGGCCGATGGGGGCATCCACGGTGCCCGCGTCCTCTCTCAGGGTGCCCACGCACACCGCCTCATACTCCCGGTAGAGGGAGTGATCCTGGAGCTGTTCGGCCAGGGCCTGGTGGGCAAAGTCGTTCTTCGCCGCGATGAGCAGGCCGGAGGTGTCCCGGTCGATGCGGTGGACAATGCCGGGGCGAAGGGCTCCGTTGATTCCGGAGAGTGATTCCCCACAGTGATATAACAGTGCGTTGACCAGCGTGCCGTCGGGATGGCCCGCCGCCGGGTGCACCACCATGCCCACCGGCTTGTTGACCACGATCACGTCCCCGTCCTCATACACCACGTCCAGGGGGATGTCCTGGGGCACGGCGTCCACCGGCTCCGGCTCGGGCAGCGCCACCGCCAGCACGTCGCCGGGGGCGGTCTTGTAGTTCTTCTTCACCGGGCGGCCCGCCAGGGTCACCGCCCCCTCCTCCAGCAGGCGCTGGGCGGCGGAGCGGGTCAGCTCCGGCACCAGCCGGGCAATGAACTGGTCGGCCCGCTCCCCGTCCCGGTCAGCCCTCAGCAGAATCGGCTCCATGGCCGTCCCCCTTGCCGTGGAAAAACAGATAGTAGACGCAGAAGCCGATGCCGCCGCACACCACGCAGATGTCCGCCACGTTGAACACCGCGAAGTGGATGAACAGGGTCTGGAACATGTCGGTGACGTACCCGAACAGCGCCCGGTCGATCAGGTTGCCCACCGCCCCGGCCAGCACCAGGGACAGGGTGAGCATGGCCAGGGGGTGGGGAAATACCTTTTTCAGCAGCAGCACAACCAGGGCCACCGACACCACCAGGGACACCACGGTCAGGATCCAGGTGTGCTGGGAAAAGATGGAGAAGGCCGCGCCGGTGTTCTGCACATAGGTCAGCTGGAGGATGTGGGGCAGGAAGGGCACGTCCCCACCCAGGGGAATGTAGGCCCGCACCAGGAACTTGACCAGCTGGTCAAGCCCCACCAGGGCCAGCACAAGTACCGCATACAGCATGAAAGGGCTCCTTTTTCTCGTTCAGATTCCCTTTATTGTACCACGCCCCGGCCCCGGGCACAAGGGCTCTTCGTCCGGAATGGGGCCGCGCAGGGCCTCCGCCTCCCGGATGTGCGCCAGAATCAGGTGGCGCACATAGCCGGACAGCGTGCGGTACGAATCCCCGGCCAGCCGCCGCAGCTTGGCCTTGGTGCGGCCGTCCACCAGGACGGTGATGGTCTCCTTCCGGTTGGGGTGGTTCATAGGGATCCCCCCTTTTGTATCTATATAATATCAAACAGATACAAATAGTCAATATCTTTTTGTATCTATTAGAACTATTGTGAGGGGACTGGTTGAGAGGATATCATGGTAGCATCTAATAGAGTCAAAAGGAGTTGAAAATATGTCTGTGCAGGTCAATCCCTATCCGCTCCGCCTGGAAAAAATCTATATGGAAAAAATCCGCACCCTGGCGAAGCAGGGGCGGAGATCTATCAATATGCAGCTGTGCATTGCGGTGGAGAGCTACCTGAAGCAGTATGAGAAGGAGCACGGGGAGATCCCCGTGGAGCCGGAAAACCCGTAGGGCACCGGGAGGTGCCCGGCCAACGGACGGCGCGCCGGGCCGCGCCCCCACGGAGTCAGCGGCTGCGGGGACAAACGGGCGGATGATATCCGCCCCTACATAGTGAGCAGTTACCCGCCGGTTGCGAGGGGCACCCCGGCCCTTCGGCGGCATGGCACCGACGGCGGCCCGGCGGGCCAGGCCGGTACAACGCAGCGGCTGTCAGGGCCTGCCGGGTGATCGACGCGGGCCGCCCAAGGCGCGGCAGCGCCTGTCACGAAACCAAAAAAGGAACCGGGCGTGGATGCACGCCCGGTTCTTGCTTTGTCTGTACAGCTTTCCGCCGCCATGAACCCCCGTACTGGGGGGGCCAGGGTGGGCGAAGCCCCCCGGCCCTTCTTTCCCCCCATTTCTTTGGGAAGAAATGGGGGCGCCCGCCGCGCAGGCATCCGCCGGGAGGCTGGGCCTCCACCAGACGGGCGGATACTATCCGCCCCTACGGGCTTGGCAGTTGGCGTACCGCGCTGGTCAGGCCCGCCCCCAGGGGACGCGCCCGTTTCAGGACAAAAAAGCGCGCCGCCCGGGATACGGGCGGCGCTTGTGTTTACCGCTCTTCGCGGAAATACGCCAAACCAAGGCTGGCAGGCGGCTGCTTGTCGCGGTTGTTGCGCAGGGAGGTGAAGATCAGCACCACCACGGTGACCACATAGGGCAGGATCTTGTAGATCTGGTCGGGAATGAGGTCGATGGGCATGCGCAGGTAGAGGATGAGCAGGCCGCCGAAGAGGATGGAGCCCCAGATGGCCCGGTAGGGGCTCCACAGGCAGAAGATGACCAGGGCCACGGCCAGCCAGCCCTCGCCGGACAGGCCCTCGTGGTTCCACACGCCGCCCACCACGGTCATGATGTACACCATGCCGCCCACGGCGGAGATGCCGCCGCCGATGACGGTGGCCAGGTACTTGTAGCGGGCCACGCTGATGCCGGCGGCGTCGGCGGTGGCGGGGGACTCGCCCACCGCCCGCAGGTACAGGCCGGAGCGGCTGCGCCGCAGGTACAGGCCCATAGCCACGGCCATGGCGATGCCCAGGTAGGTGAAGATGCTGTGGCCGAACAGGAGGCTGCCCACCACGGGCAGCTGCTGGAGGGCGGCCGGGAAGGGGGAGTTGTTGAAGGCGGCCTTCAGGGTGTTGCTGACGGCCACATAGGTGCCCTCCTGCACCCGCATGAACTCGCCCAGGTACTGGCCCACGCCGGTGCCGAAGATGGTGAGGGCCAGGCCGGTGACGTTCTGGTTGGCCCGGAGGGTGATGGTGAGGAAGCTGAAGATCAGCGCACCCGCCGCCCCGGCCAGGAAGGAGCCCGCGATGGCGATGACCACCGCCAGGGGGGCGGACACCGCCGCGCCGGTCAGCTTCTCATAGTAGAACGCCGCGCCCAGGCCCACGGCGCCGCCCATGAACATCATGCCCTCCACGCCCAGGTTCAGGTTGCCCGACTTCTCGGTGAGGATCTCGCCGGTGGTGCCGTAGAGCAGGGGGGTGCCGTAGAGGACGGCGGCGGTGATCAGGTTGAGCAGGAATGTCATGATTTCGCCGCCTCCTTTCGGGCCTGCCGCTCCTCCGCGCCGCGGAAGATGAGCCGGTAGTTGATGAAGAACTCACACCCCAGCATGAAGAACAGCAGCACGCCGGTGATCACGTCGGACAGGGACACCGGGATGGACATCTGGGTGTTGAGGGTGTCGGCGCCCTTCTGGAGCACGGCCAGCAGGGCGGAGATGCCCACCATGGCGAAGGGGTTGAGCTGGGCCAGCCAGGCCACGGTGATGGCGG
>NZ_JAHZDL010000114.1:0-6552 GCF_019422385.1 Flavonifractor sp. | reverse complement strand
GGGATGAAGAACTTGGGCTTGACCAGGGCGTGGATGATCTTCAGCTCCTCCTGGCAGGCGTGGCCCGACACGTGGAGGGCGCCCAGCCGCTCGTTGACCACCTCGGCGTCCTTGCGGTAGAGCTCGTTGATCACGTTGCCGATGGAGTTCTCGTTGCCGGGGATGGCGGAGGCGGAGATGATCACCCGGTCGCCGGCCTGAATGTCCACCTGCCGGTGGGTGTTGAAGGCCATGCGGGTGAGGGCGGACATGGTCTCGCCCTGGCTGCCGGTGGTGATGATGCAGATCTTGTGCTTGGGCAGGCTCTTGATGTGGGCCAGATCCACCAGCACCCCGTCGGGTATGCTCATATACCCCAGCTCGGTGGACACCTTCATGGCGTTCTCCATGGAGCGGCCGGTGACCGCCACCTTGCGGCCGTACCGGGCCGCCACGTCGATGATCTGCTGGATGCGATCCACGTTGGAGGCGAAGGTGGTGACGATGATCCGCTGCTGACAGCCCCGGAACAGGGCGTCAAAGGAGTCGCCCACACTGCGCTCGCTCTTGGTGAAGCCGGGGCGCTCCACGTTGGTGGAGTCGGCCAGCAGGGCCAGAACCCCCTCCTTGCCCAGCTGTCCCAGTCGGCCCAGATCCATCATGCCGCCCTGGATAGGGGTGGGGTCGATCTTGAAGTCGCCGGTGTGCACCACCGTGCCCACCCCGCACTTGATGGCAAAGCCGCAGGCGTCGGCGATGGAGTGGTTCACGTGGATGAACTCCACGGTGAACTTGCCCGCCTTCACCACCTCGCCGGCCTCGCAGGTGATCAGCTTGGTCTTGTTCAGCAGGCGGTGCTCCTCCAGCTTCAGCTTCACCAGCCCGGCGGTCATGCGGGTGGCGTAGATGGGCACGTTCACATCCCGCAGCAGATAGGGGATGGAGCCGATGTGATCCTCGTGGCCGTGGGTGAGGAAGATGCCCCGGATGCGGTCTTTATTCTTGATGAGATAGGTGAAGTCGGGGATCACCACGTCGATGCCGTACATGTCGTCGTCGGGGAAGCCCATGCCCACGTCGATGATGATGATGTCCCCGCCGTACTCGTAGACGGTCAGATTCTTGCCGATCTCGTTGAGTCCGCCCAGGGAGATGATTTTCAGTTTTTCAGCCATAAATGTCTTGAAACACTCCTTCAATTCTATATCCATAGGGATAGGTATGTAAGGGCACAGGAGTGCGGGCGCACAAAACCAAGGCGGCACAGCATCCCACCCGTTCCGGCCCTGCCTCGCCGGAAAAGGGGGACGCCGCTCCACCGCCTCGCCCGTATGCTCTCTGTGTCCTGCTTATTCAAGCGCGAATCCGCGCATAAAGCCATGATAGGTTTCTACAGTATATCATACTTTTTCCAAAAAGTATACTCCTATTTTTCCGGGCCCGGCCGGGCGGCCTCCTCCGCCTTGCGGGCGCAGAAGTCGCACAGCTCCCGGGCCAGCTCGGCGGTGCGGGCCTCCCCCACCACCCGGAGGACGGCGGGACTGGCCCGGAGGGACAGGGTGAGCCACCCCTCCCCCTGGCGCAGGCGCAGGCCCTCCCCGGCGGCCCGGGCCCCGGGCAGCTCCCGGAGCAGCCGGGCCAGCACCTCCTCCCCGTCCCGGCGGAGGGGCACCTCCCGCCGGCAGATGGCAAAGCGGGGCAGCTTCCCCGTCAGGCCCCGGAGCCGTTCCCCGGTCATGCCCAGGCGGGCGCAGATGCGGCAGGCGGCGAAGATCCCGTCCCGCAGCCAGGGCAGCTCCCCGTACCGCGCCTCCGCCTCCGCCCCGTCCCGGCCCAGCCGGAGGGCGCCCCCGTGGTAGCCGGCGGCCAGGGTGTCGATGGCCGCCGGGGCGTCGGCGGGCACCGCCACCCGCCCCCCGCCGTTCTCGTACTCGATGAGGGCCACGGCGGCCAGCAGTTCCTCCGGGGGGAGCACCTCCCCCTCCTCGTCCACGGCGGTGAGGGCAAAGCCGCCCCGGAGGGTCTGGAAGGCGGGCACGCCGGGACGGCTCTCCCGCCGCACCTGACAGCCCAGGCTCTCCAGGGCCTGGGCCAGCACCCGGTCGGCCGGGGCCTCTCCCGGCACCGACACCTCCAGACGCCGCAGGGGCGCCCGGGTAAGCCGGGCCCGCCGGGCCCCGTCGGCGGCGTAGGAGGCCCCGACGCCGGAGACCGTCTCCCACCGGCCCACCCCCAGGGCGGGCATACGGCCCGGCTGGCCCCGGAGGAGGGCCCCCTCCAGCCTGCGCCGGCGCTCCCGCCCCAGGGGCAGGCCACGCCGGTCAAAGAGGTGGAGCACCGCCTTCTCCCCCTCTTGCCGGACAAAGAGGACGGCGGGCAGGGCCCACTGCTCCGCCAGCCAGGCGGCGGCGGAGGGGCAGGGGGCGTCGTGGGAGATCACCCTGGCCCCGGCGGCGGCCGCGCCGCTGCCCGCGGCCTGGGCCAGCATCCGGGCCGACGCTCCGCCGGCCCAGCCCAGCCCCAGGGCTCCCTCCCGGCCCAGCAGGGAGCCCAGCAGGAGCAGCCGCTCCGCCGTCAGTTCCCCGCCCACGGTGCCGGTCAGGGTTCCCCCCGGCCCGAAGGCCAGCGGGAGGGCGCCGCCCCCGTCCCGGAGGGCGGCGGTAAGCCGGGCGCCGTCCGGCACCCGGCGGCGGGGCCACACCGCCACCCCCTCCAGGAGAATGGCGTCCTCCCCGGCCGCCGCGCCGTGGGAGAGCACCGCCCCCTCGTTGAGCACCGAACCGGCCCCGGCCTTCGCGCCGGGGGCCAGCACCGCGCCGTACAGGGTGGCGCGGCTCCCCGCCTCCGCCCCCAGCAGGGCGGAGCGCTGCACCAGCGCCCGGCGGCCCACGGCGGAGCCCTCCTCCAGCACCGCGTGGGGGCCCAGCAGGCTCCCCTCCCCCACCCTGACATTGGGGCCCAGGTAGCAGGGGGGCACCACCTGCACCCCGGCGGGAAGGGGAGAGGCGCTCCACACCCCGGGGGCCGCCCGGGGGACGTCCCAGCACAGGCGGAGCCTGCCGGACAGGGCGTCGGCCAGCGTGTCCAGATAGGAGGCGGAATCGGTGATCTCCCGCCAGGCCCCCTCCGCGGCCGCGCCGCAGAGGGCCTCCCCTTTCTCCAGCAGGGTGGCAAAGAGGCGCTCCAGGGGCCAGTCCGCCCCCTCCGGCAGGGCATCCAGAGCCCGGGGCGTGAGCACGCAGGCACCGGTGTACGCCTGGCTGGACAGCAGCCCGCCGGCCGGGTGGGCCAGCAGCCGCTCCACCCGGCCCTCCTGGTCGGTGAGAACCAGGGGCCGCCCGGAGGCGGGCGGGCGGCGGGCCAGCAGCAGGGTGGCGGCGGAGGGCCGCACCCGGTGGAGGGCCAGGGCCGCGCCCAGATCCCCATCCCACACCGCCCCGCCCGGGAGCACCAGCACGTCCTCCTCGCCGGAGAAGTCCCGGCAGCTGCCCGCCAGGGCGGCGGCGCCCAGTGGCTCCCGCCGGGTGAGCCAGGTGAAGCGCACCCCCAGCTCCCCGCCGTCCCCCAGGGCGTCCGACACCAGCCCGGCCAGCCGGGGCAGCACCACCCCGATCTCCCTCACGCCGCAGCGGCGGAGATGCTCGGCCTGGCGGGCCAGCAGAGGCTTTCCGAACAGGGGGAGCAGGCACCGGGGCTGCTCCAGGGTCAGGGGGGACAACCCCTCCTCCCGCTCCCCGGCCAAGATGATCGCTTTCAAGGTTGGGAAACATCCTTTCACACACAGTTTCCCCTATTATTGCCTGAATGCCCCTCCTGTGATACAATATGATCCACAAAAGCCCGGAGGAATGTGCTATGAACATCCAGATTTTCGGAAAAAGCAAATGTTTTGACACCAAAAAGGCGGAGCGGTGGTTCAAGGAGCGGCGCATCAGGTTCCAGTCCATCGACCTGGGGAAGGTGGGCATCAGCCCCGGCGAGCTGAAGAGCGTGATGAACGCCGTGGGGCTGGAGGCCCTCATCGACCCCAAGCACCCCGACGCCACCCTGCTCAGCTACCTGGCCTACGACGCGGACAAGGCGGAAAAGCTGCTGGAGGACCCCCGGCTGCTGAAAACCCCCATCGTCCGCAACGGGAGGCAGGCCACCGTGGGCTACCACCCCGAGGTGTGGCAAACTTGGTCGTAGGGCGGGGGCCTGCCCCCGCCGCCCCGCTCCGGGGCTTGACAAGCCGCTCCTGCCGTGCTATGGTAGGCCCGTGGCAGATGCCGCCACACCCAATTGACCATAAAGGAGCGTTATCTTTGGAGCTGAGATATGATTCGGTGGCCTGCGCCTAGCCGGGAGGCTGGTGCGCAGTATAAATGACCACCGCCCTCCCGGAAGTATTTCCATCATTACTTTCAGGAGGAATCTTCCCATGAACCGGATCAACAAGCGCAAGCAATACGAGCGCGGATATTATCAGACCCACCCCTGCACGGACAGCTTTACCTGCAAACACTGCGGCCGCCCGGTGGTCTCTGCCGGCGCGGGCTCGGATCACCGCAACCACTGCCCCAACTGCCTGACCAGCCTCCACCTGGACGTGGAGCCCGGCGACCGCTCCGCCGACTGCGGCGGATTGATGGACGCCATCGCCGTGTGGGTGCGGAAGAACGGCGAGTGGGCCATTGTCCACCGCTGCCGCCGGTGCGGCGCTCTGTCGTCCAACCGGGTGGCGGCGGATGACAACCCCATGAAGCTCATGTCCATCGCCATGAAGCCCCTGTCCGCGCCCCCCTTCCCGCTGGAGCGCATTGAGGAGATGACCGCCCTCATGGGCGGCGAGGGCTCCACCGGCCTGTAGGAGCTCGGTTTGCAAGTCAAATAGGGCCCGGAGCGGACGATCCGCTCCGGGCCCCTGTTTTATTGGTACAGCGCCGCCACGGCGGCCAGCTGCCGTCTCATCTCCTCCGCCGCCCAGTCGGGCCTGAGGATGCGCACCCCGTCCCCCAGGCCGAAGATCCAGCCCAGAAACTGGGGGCTCACCACCGCCGGCACCGTGACGGTGAAGTGGTCGGCCCCGTCGGGCACCAGCATGGCCTCCCGGCCGAAGCGATCCAGCACCACCCCCACCAGGCGGTTGGCGCACCGGAGGGTGATCTGCCCCTCCCGGCCGGAGAACATACCGAAGTGCTTTTGGGCATAGGATGCGATATCCAGCTCCCCGTCCACCCCCTCCAGGGGCAGGCAGGTCACCGCCAGCTCCGCCATCTTGTCCACCCGGTAGTGGCGCAGCTCCTCCCTGTGGTGGTCATAGCCCGCCAGGTAGTAGTTCTCATTGTCCCAGATGAGGCCCAGGGGGGAGACGATGTACCGCTTCCCCTCCCGGCGGAACACCTTCTCCTTCCGAACGTTATACTCAAAGTATTTGAAGGTCACGGCTTTCCGGTTTGCAATCGCGGTGTGGAGCTTGTCGATGGTGTAGTACACGCTCTCGTTCATGCTCTTCACCCGGCGATCCACATACACCTGCCGCTGGAGCTGCCGGGCCTGGTGGACGCTGGCCTGGGACTCCAGCTTGCGGATGAGCTCCCGGCTCTTGCGCTGGGTGATGAACTTGGAGGACTGCACCGCGTCCACCAGCAGCTTCAGCTCCGCCAGCTGGAAGGGCCGCTCTCCCAGGAACCAGCCCGGCGCCTTCCCTTTCCGGTTCTGCACGTCCAGGCCGAAGGTGCGCAGGGCCTCCATGTCGTCGTAGATGCTCTTGCGCTCGGCCCTGATGTCCCAGGCCTCCAGGGCCTGGATCAGCTCCGGCACCGTCAGCGGGTGCTCCTCGTCGGTGCGCTCCCACAGGATCTTGCAAAGGCAGAGCAGCTTCAGCTTCTGATTGGCGCTGCGGGGCATACGCCTCTCCCCCTTTCCTGTCCTCAGAGTAGCGGATTTTCTGTCCGATAAAACGGACTTTCTTATAGTATATCAGCTTTTGGAACAGATTGCGAGGGTTTTGTATGGAATTTGTGGTATCCGTCCCTTTATGCCCCCTCTACGCCGCCGCCAGCGCCGGCGCGGAGCGGGTTGACGAGCTGCTGTGCGGCTGGAGCGCGGACATTCTGGAGGAGCTGTCCACCGGCTGGTGCAGGGTGCGCACCGCCTACCGCTATGAGGGCTGGGCCCGGCGGGAGTGCCTGCGCCCCGCCGGCAGCTGGGCGGGGCGGGAGAAGCTGCTGCTCCGCGCCCCCTTTGCCGACGTGCTCTGCGGCCCGGAGGTGGAGCGCCCCGTGGCGGACACCCTGCCCCGGGGCTCCCTGGCCGCCGTCCTGGGAGAGGCACAGGATGGCTGGCAGAAAATAGCCCTCCCGGACGGCCGGGAGGGCTATACGAAACGCAGCCTTCTGACAGAATATTACGAGACGCCGCCAGACTGGCCGGAGGAGCGGCTGCGGGAGCGGGCGGTGGAGGCGGCTCGCTCCTACCTGGGCACCCAGTACCGCTGGGGCGGCAAGTCCCCCCTGGGGATTGACTGCTCTGGCCTCACCTTCATGGCCTGGTTCTTCTGCGGGGTGTCCCTCTACCGGGACGCCCGGCTGG
>NZ_JAHZDL010000113.1:0-6633 GCF_019422385.1 Flavonifractor sp. | reverse complement strand
GGGCACCGCCTTCGCCCGGCCCATCATCGCCAAGCGGCTGGTGGAGATCGCCAAGAAGGAGGGCGCCGACGCCATTTGCCACGGCTGCACCGGCAAGGGCAACGACCAGATCCGCTTCGAGCTGGCCATCAAGCGGTTCGCCCCCGGGATGAAGATCATCGCCCCCTGGCGGGAGTGGGACATCAAGGGCCGGGATGAGGAGATCGACTATGCCGAGGCCCACAACGTGCCCCTGAAGATCTCCCGGGAGACCAACTACTCCAAGGACAAGAACCTGTGGCACCTGAGCCACGAGGGCCTGGACCTGGAGGACCCCGCCAACGAGCCCCAGTACGACAAGCCCGGCTTCCTGGAGATGAGCGTCTCCCCCATGAAGGCCCCCGACGAGGCCACCTACGTCACCCTGGACTTTGAGAAGGGCGTGCCCGTGGCAGTGGACGGCGAGAAGATGAAGGCCAGCGACATCATCCGCAAGCTCAACCAGCTGGGCGGCGCGAACGGCATCGGCCTGCTGGACATCGTGGAGAACCGGCTGGTGGGCATGAAGGACCGGGGCGTGTACGAGACCCCCGGCGGCACCATCCTCTACCGGGCCCACGAGGTGCTGGAGATGATCACCATCGACAAGGACACCAAGCACATGAAGCAGAAGCTGGCGGTGGACTTTGCCGACCTGGTGTACAACGGCAAGTGGTTCACCCCCCTGCGGGAGGCCCTCCAGGCCTTCGCGGTGGAGACCCAGAAGCACGTCACCGGCACCGTGAAGCTCAAGCTCTACAAGGGCAACATCATCACCGCCTCCGTCACCTCTCCCGACACCCTCTACTCCGAGAAAATCGTCACCTTCGAGGAGAGCGACTACAACCAGAACGACGCCACCGGCTTCATCAACCTGTGGGGCCTGCCGGATACGATTCTCGCTCTCCGGGATCAGGGAAAACTGTGAGCATCCGGCTTCCCTGGAATTAATAGACCAGTAGGGCGGGGGCTTGCCCCCGCCGCTCTTATCCAAATCACGGGACGGCGGGGGCAAGCCCCCGCCCTACCCTATCTTATCAATCATAGGAGAGGAACCATTATGAAACTCTGGGCCGGACGGTTCCAAAAGGAGACCGATACCCTGGTCAACGACTTCAACTCCTCCATCGCCTTTGATGCCCGGATGTACAAAGAGGACATCGCGGGCTCCATCGCCCACGCCGCCATGCTGGGCAAGCAGGGCATCATCGAGGAGCACGAGGCGGAGAAGATTATCGACGGCCTCAAGGCCATTCTGGCCGACATCGAGGCCGACAAGGTGGAGTTCTCCCTGGAGAACGAGGACATCCACATGAACATCGAGACCCTGCTCACCCAGCGCATCGGCGACACGGGCAAGCGGCTCCACACCGCCCGCAGCCGCAACGACCAGGTGGCGGTGGACTTCCGCCTCTACGTCAAGCAGGAGATCCCCAAGATCATCGACATGGTGCTGGAGCTGGAGAAGGTGCTTATCCGGAAGGCGGAGGCCAACCTGGACACCGTCATGCCCGGCTACACCCACCTGCAGCGGGCCCAGCCCACCACCTTCGCCCACTACATGATGGCCTACGCCAACATGCTCCGCCGGGACGTGACCCGGCTGGAGGACTGCCTGGAGCGGATGGACGAGTGCCCCCTGGGGGCGGGCGCCCTGGCCACCTCCACCTACCCGGTGGATCGGTTCCAGACCGCCGCCGCCCTGGGCTTTGCCAAACCCACCGACAACTCCATGGACTCGGTATCCGACCGGGACTTCGCCATCGAGTTCCTGTCCGCCTGCTCCATCCTCATGATGCACCTGTCCCGGTTCTCCGAGGAGATCATCCTCTGGTGCTCCTGGGAGTTCAAATACGTGGAGCTGGACGACGCCTACTCCACCGGCTCCTCCATCATGCCCCAGAAGAAGAACCCCGACGTGGCCGAGCTGGTGCGGGGCAAGACCGGCCGGGTGTACGGCTCCCTGATCACCCTGCTCACCGTCATGAAGGGCCTGCCCCTGGCCTATAATAAGGATATGCAGGAGGACAAGGAGTGCGTCTTTGACGCCATCGACACGGTGGAGCTGTGCGTGCCCGTGTTCGCCGCCATGCTGGACACCCTCACCGTCCTGCCCAGGAACATGCGGAACGCGGCCTCCGGCGGCTTCATCAACGCCACCGACTGCGCCGACTACCTGGTGAAGAAGGGCATGCCCTTCCGGGAGGCCTACATGATCGTGGGCCGGCTGGTGAACATGTGCATCAAGTCCGGCGAGACTCTGGACACCCTGCCCTTGAAGGACTTCCGCTCCATCTCCAACCTGTTCGACGCCGACGTATACCAGGCCCTGGAGCTGAAGACCTGCGTCAACGGCCGCACCGTCTACGGCGGCCCGGCGGCCGACAGCGTGAAGCAGCAGATCGCCAATATCAAAGCGTTTGTGGAGGGAAGAGCACATGGATAAGCGGGCCGACGTAGACGCACGCGCCGAGTGGCGCGTACAAGCGTTTTGCCGCAGGCAAAACCTTGGCGCAGGCGGAATTCACTTCCGCCGAGCATGTGAAAGAAATCGGGGCCCCCACGGGGCTTGCCCCGTGGGGTGCTACGGCGGCCCGGCAGCCGACAGCGTGAAGCAGCAGATCGCCAATATCAAAGCATTTATGGAGGCCCGGGAGCATGACTAAGCCCAAGGTCTACATCGACGGGCAGGAGGGCACCACCGGCCTGGAGATCCACCAGCGGCTGGCAGGGCGGGACGACATTGAACTGCTCTCCATTGAACCCGACAAGCGAAAGGACTTGACAGAACGGAAGCGGCTGATCAACGAGGCCGACCTGGTGTTCCTCTGCCTGCCCGACGCCGCCGCCGTGGAGGCGGTGGGCCTGATTGAGAACTCCCACACCCGGGTGATCGACGCCTCCACCGCCCACCGCACCGCCCCCGGGTGGGTGTACGGCTTCCCGGAGCTCTACAAGGATCCGGCCCAAACCATTGGGACAGCGCGGTTTGTAGCCAATCCGGGGTGTCACGCCACCGGCTTTCTGGCCGCCGCCGCGCCCCTGGCGGCCCTGAACGTCCTGCCCAGGGACTACCCCCTGACCTGCTTCTCCCTCACCGGCTACTCCGGCGGCGGGAAGAAAATGATTGCGGAGTACGAGGCCAGCAATAAAGGGAATGAGCTTTACAGCCCACGCATCTACGGAACCACTCTGAAGCACAAGCACCTGGCGGAGATGCAGAAGATCTCCGGTCTGGAGGCCCCGCCGGTGTTCTGCCCGGTGGTGGACGACTACTACCGGGGCATGGCCACCACCATCCAGCTCCACAACCGCTATCTGCGGGGCCAGCCCACGGCCAGGGAGCTGTCCCTGATCCTGGCGGCCTATTACGCCAAGCAGCCCCTGGTGAGCGTGGCCCCCTACTCCGACCAGCCCGCCTATCTGGCGGCCAACGCTCTGGCCGGCACCGACCGGCTGGAGCTCACCGTCAGCGGCCATGAGGGGCAGACCATCGTCACCGCCCGGTTCGACAACCTGGGCAAGGGGGCCTCCGGCGCGGCGGTGCAGAACATGAATTTGATGCTGGGCTTTGAAGAGACACGGGGCCTGGTGCTGTAAGAGACAGGCGGCGGGGGCAAGCCCCCGCCCTACATCAGAATTGCCGTAGGGCGGGCCTGTCCCGCCGCTCCGGCTCAGCAAGGAGTGAAGGATATGAAACAGATTTCCGGCGGCGTCACCGCCCCCATGGGCTTTACGGCCTCCGGCGTCCACTGCGGCGTGAAGAAGGGCAAGGGCGACGGCAACCAGCCCGCCCGCAGCGGCATGCCCGAGGTATTGGCGGACAAGAAGGATCTGGCCCTCATCGTGTCGGAGCAGCCCTGCGCCGCGGCGGCGGTGTACACCATGAACCGGGTGAAGGCCGCCCCCATCTACGTGACCATGGACCACCTGGAGAACGGGGAGGCCCAGGCCATCGTGGCCAACTCCGGCAACGCCAACGCCTGCGCCCCCAACAGCCACGAGCACGCCGAGGAGATGTGCGTCCTGGCCGCCCAGGCCACCGGCCTGAAGCCGGAGGACTTCGTGGTGGCCTCTACCGGCGTGATCGGCCAGGAGCTGAACATCGACGCCATCGGGAAGGGCCTGCCCCAGGCGGCGGCCGCCCTGTCCAAGGACGGCTCCGACGCGGCGGCCAACGCCATCATGACCACCGACACGGTGAAAAAGGAGCTGGCCTTCACCTGCTCCATCGGCGGCAAGACGGTGACCCTGGGGGCCATCGCCAAGGGCTCCGGCATGATCCACCCCAACATGGGCACCATGCTGTGCTTTATCACCACCGACTGCGCCATCACCCAGGAGCTGCTCGCCGACGCCCTCCACGAGATTGTCCCCCGCACCTTCAACCGGGTGACCGTGGACGGGGACACCTCCACCAACGACATGTGCGTGGTGCTGGCCAACGCCATGGCGGGCAACCCCCTCATCGAGTGGAAGGACGACGGCTACACCGTGTTTGTCAAGACCCTCCGCCACCTGTGCGAGCAGCTCTCCCGGGCCATCGCCGCCGACGGCGAGGGGGCCAGCAAGCTGATCACCTGCACGGTGCAGGGCGCCCGCAGCGAGGAGAGCGCCGAGCGCCTGGCCAAGGCGGTGGTGGGCTCCCCCCTGGTGAAGGCCGCCATGTTCGGCGCCGACGCCAACTGGGGCCGGGTGCTGTGCGCCATGGGCTACTCCAAGGCCCCCTTCCGGCCGGAGTATGTGGACATCTCCTTCTCCTCCGCCGTGGGGGAGATCCTGGTATGTAAGCAGGGCGCCGGAGTGGACTTCGACGAGGAGAGTGCCAAGAGCATCCTGAGCCAGGACGAGGTGGTCATCACCGTCGCCCTCAGCGAGGGAGAGGACTCCGCCACCTGCTGGGGCTGCGATTTGACCTATGACTATGTAAAAATCAACGGGGATTACCGCACCTGATACGGACGGGCGGCACATCCTATCGGGGCGCACATGGCGCGCCCGAATATCCCGCAATCCAATGGAGGCGAAAACCCATGTCCGATTCCCTGGTGGCACAGCGGGCCCAGGTACTGGCCGAGGCCCTGCCCTATATCCAGAAGTACTACGGCAAGACCGTGGTGGTGAAATATGGCGGCAACGCCATGATCTCCGACGAGCTGCGCCGGGCCGTCATCTCCGACCTGATCCTCCTCCACCTGGTGGGCATCCGGGTGGTGGTGGTCCACGGCGGCGGGCCGGAGATCACCGAGATGCTCCGCAAAATCGGCAAGGAGTCCCGGTTTGTGGACGGCCTGCGCCACACCGACGAGGAGACCATGGACGTGGTGCAGCAGGTGCTGTGCGGCAAGGTGAACAAGAACCTGGTGGCCACCCTGAACCAGACCGGGGGCCGGGCGGTGGGCCTGTGCGGCATGGACGCGGGCCTGTTCCAGGCCAGAATGCTGGACGAGAAGTACGGCCTGGTGGGGGAGATCACCGCCGTGGAGCCCCGCGTGGTGGTGGACAGCCTGGAGAACGGCTACATCCCCGTGGTGTCCACCGTGGCCCAGGGGACAGACGGCCCCGCCGCCTACAACATCAACGCCGACACCGCCGCCGCCAAGCTGGCGGTGGCCCTCGGCGCGGAGAAGCTGCTGCTCCTCACCGACGTGCGGGGCCTGCTGCGGGATCCGGCGGACGAGGGCACCCTGCTGCCCGAGGTGCGCCTGTCCCAGGTGCCCGGTCTGGTGAAGGACGGGGTGATCAAGGGGGGCATGCTCCCCAAGGTGGAGTGCTGTGTGGAGGCGGTGCGCTCCGGGGTGAAGAACGCGGTCATCCTGGATGGGCGCATCCCCCACTCCCTGCTCATCGAGCTCCTGTCCGACGCGGGCATTGGAACGATGCTTCTGTAAGGGGGTACGGATATGAACCATCAGGAACTGATTCAGCTGGACCACCGGCATGTGATCCAGACCTACGGCCGCTTTGACGTGGACATCGACCACGGCCGGGGGGCCACGCTTTACAGCCTGGACGGAACGGAGTACATCGACTTCACCTCCGGCATCGGGGTGTGCTCCGTCGGCCACGCCAACCCCAAATGGGTGGAGGCCGTCACCGCCCAGGCGGCCAGGCTGGGCCACATCTCCAACCTGTACTACACCCAGCCCTACGCCAGGCTGGCCCAGACCCTCTGTGAGCGCTCCGGCCTGGCGGCGGCCTTCTTCGGTAACTCCGGCGCCGAGGGCAACGAGGGGCTCATCAAGCTGGCCCGCAAGTACTCCTTTGACAAGTACGGCAAGGGCCGGGGCACCATCCTCACCCTGAAAAACTCCTTCCACGGCCGCACCATGACCACCCTGACCGCCACGGGGCAGGACAGGCTGCACCACTCCTTCTTCCCCTTCTCCGACGGCTTCCGGTACGCCGAGGCGGGCAGCCTGGACGCCATCCAGGAGGTGGCGGGCCACGACGTGTGCGCCGTCCTGCTGGAGCTGGTGCAGGGGGAGGGCGGCGTGATCCCGCTGGAGCGGGAATACGTCCACGATCTGGCGGTGCTGTGCGCCGAGCGGGACTGGCTCCTGCTGGTGGACGAGGTGCAGACCGGCATCGGCCGCACCGGCACCCTCTTCGCCT
>NZ_JAHZDL010000112.1:0-7019 GCF_019422385.1 Flavonifractor sp. | reverse complement strand
GGGCTGTAAATGGCATTCAAGAGGTCAGCGGTTCGATCCCGCTTATCTCCACCAAAAAACCACATCTTCGGATGTGGTTTTTTGCATACTACAGTTGCCGTCTGCGGCTGGATTCAACTTGTCTGCTTTCGCCCTGGAATTGCGTCTGACAGGGCTGTCCCGGAGAAATCCGGCGTGGCTTTCTGGCTCAGTGAAACAAAATTTCATTCCGCTCTTGCATATCGGTACAGTTTGCGCTAAGATGGGCTTTACAGCGTGTGTGCTGGATTGAATTGGGATTGTTTGAAAGGAATGAAACAGGTTTGAAAATCATCATCGTGGGAGATGGCAAGGTCGGCTTTGCCCTGGCGGAACACCTCTCCCAGGAGGAGCACGACGTCACGGTCATTGACACCAATGACGATGCCCTCCGCCGGGCCTCTGAGGCCCTGGACGTCCTGTGCGTCAAGGGCAATGGCGCGTCTCTGTCCGCCCTGCGGGAGGCGGAGGCGGGGAGCGCAGACGTGGTGATCGCCGCGACCAGTATGGATGAGATCAACATGGTCTGCTGCCTGGCGGCCAAGCGGCTGGGCGCCCGGTACACCATCGCCCGGGTGCGCAACGTGGAGTACGCCCAGGAGCTGGCCCTTCTGAAGGATTCCCTGGGCATCGACATGGTGATCAATCCGGAGAACACCGCGGCGGTGGAGATCTCCCGGCTGCTCCGCTTCCCGGCGGCGGCCAATCTGGAGACCTTCTGCCGGGGCCGGGTGGAGCTCATCAGCTTCCGGGTGCGGGAGGGGGACTTCATGGCCGGCCATCCCCTGTCCGCCCAGAGCCACAAGCTCCAGGCCCTGCCCATGCTCTTCTGCGCGGCGGAGCGGGAGGGGGGGGACGTGGTGATCCCCGACGGCTCCTTCGTGCCCCAGCCGGGGGACCGGCTCTATGTGATCGGCCAGCCCAGCGGCCTGACCGCCTTCTTCCGCCTGCTGGGCCGCCACACCCCCCAGTGCCGCGACGTGTTCCTGGTGGGGGGCGGGCGCATCGCCTACTACCTGTCCGCCATCCTGGAGCGGCAGGGCATGAAGGTGAAGATCGTGGAGCGGGACGAGGCCCGCTGCCGCCTGCTCAGCGAGCTGCTCCCCCACGCCACCGTCCTCTGCGGCGACGGCACCGACCAGAGCCTGCTGGAGGAGGAGAACGTGGCGGCGTCCGACGCCTTTGTGGCCCTCACCGACCGGGATGAGGACAACCTGATCATCTCCCTGTTCGCCATGCAGCAGGGTATTTCCAAGGTGGTGTCCAAGTCCAACCGGCAGAACTACGCGGGCATCGCCCACGCCGCCGGCCTGGACAGCGTCATCTCCCCCAAGATCCTCACCGCCGCCCAGATCCTCCAGGTGGTGCGGGGTATGCAGAACTCCAAGGGCAGCGTGATGAACGCCCTGTACAAGATCGCCGACGGCCATGCCGAGGCCATGGAGTTCGTGGCCAACGACACCACCCGCCACCAGGGGGTGCCCCTGAAGGACCTGGCCCTGAAGAAGGGCATCCTGATCGCCGTGCTGGTCCACCAGGGCCGCATCATCATCCCCGACGGCTCCGCGGTGATCTCCGCGGGGGACACGGTGATCATCGTCTCCAGCAGCCACGGCATCCTGGACATCAACGACATCTATGACGAATCCCACATGGATCTGGGAGGCGTCCAATGAACTTCAGACTGGTGTTCCGGGTCACGGGCAAGACCCTGATGGTGCTGTCCATGACCATGCTGCTCCCCCTGCTGGTCTGCCTGATCTACCGGGAGAACCCGGTGCCCTTCCTGCTGGCCATCGCCATCACCGGGGGCGCGGGCCTGCTGCTCTCCCTGATCCGCAGCAACGACCACTTCTTCCCCCGGGAGGGCTTCTTCGCCGTGGCCCTGATCTGGCTGCTGGTGGGGGCCTGCGGCGCCCTGCCCTTCCACTTCTGCGGGTACTTCGACTCCTACATCGACTGCTTCTTCGAGTCGGTCTCCGGCTTCACCACCACCGGCTCCTCCATCCTCACCGCCGTGGAGCCCCTGCCCAGGGGAATCCTGTTCTGGCGGTCCTTCATGCACTGGCTGGGGGGCATGGGGGTGCTGGTGCTCACCATCGCCCTGATGCCCAGCCTGGGCGGGCGCACCCTCCACCTGATGAAGGCGGAGAGCCCCGGCCCCATCGTCAGCAAGCTGGTGCCCAAGTCCAGCCAGTCCTCCAAGATCCTCTACGGCATCTACTGCGCCATGACCCTGGTGCAGATTTTCCTCCTCCGCCTGACGGGCATGCCCTGGTATGACAGCATTGTCAACACCTTCGCCACCGCGGGCACCGGCGGCTTCGCGGTGAAGAACATCTCCATCGCCGCCTACGGCAACCCCGCCGCCGAGATCGTCCTCACCGTGTTCATGCTCCTGTTCTCGGTGAACTTCTCGGTGTACTTCCTCATCCTCTGCGGCAAGGTGCGCCAGGCCCTGCGCAGCGACGAGCTGCGCTTCTTCCTGGGGGTGGTGGCGGCCAGCACCGTCCTCATCGCCGTCAACATCCACGGCATGTTCGACACGGTGGGGGAGACCGTCCGCCATTCCGCCTTCCAGGTGGCCTCCATCATCTCCACCACCGGCTTCGCCAGCACGGACTTTAACCTGTGGCCGGAGTTCTCCAAGACGATCCTGGTGCTGCTCATGTTCATCGGCGCCTGCGCCGGCTCCACCGGCGGCGCCATCAAGTGCTCCCGGGTGCTGCTGCTCCTGCGGGCCATCCGCCGGGAGATCCGGCAGATCATCCATCCCCGGTCGGTCAACGTGGTCAAGCTGGACGGACGGGTGGTGGACGAAAAGGATCTCCGCTCCACCATGATCTTTTTCGCCGCCTATATGTTCATCACCCTGGCGGCCATTCTCCTGGTGTCGGTGGACAACTTCTCCTTTGGTACCACCTTTACCGCCGTGGTCACCTGCATCGGCAACGTGGGCCCCGGCCTGGAGATGGTAGGCCCCATGGGCAACTTCTCCGCCTTCTCCGGCTTCTCCAAGATCGTGCTGTCCATGTGTATGATCCTGGGCAGACTGGAAATCATTCCCGTCCTTGTGCTCTTTAGTGGAACTGCATGGAAGAAATCCTGAACCCCGGATTCGATTTTGTGGAAAGCGTCAAATCCATCGGATTTGACGCTTTCTTTTTTAAGATATACTTGCCAAACAGCCCTGTATTGGAGTAATATACTATTGTCTCTTATACCGGAAAAGCCTTGCGGTGCAAGGGGTTTCCAAAACAAAGGAGTGGGGTAAGTCAATGGAAAACTTGTTTTGGCTGGGATTTGCGGGTGCTCTGATAGCACTAATCTTCGCCTTAACGCAGGCAAAGAAGGTATTAAAGTTCTCTGAGGGCACGGAGCTGATGCAAAAACTGGCTTCGTCGATCCGAAAAGGAGCTAACGCATACCTTAAGCGCCAGTATACGACGGTTGCGAAGATCTTTATTATCGTCTTCGTGATTTTGTTGATTTTGGCATGGCTGGACATGCTGGACAACTGGTTTATCCCCTTTGCCTTCCTCACCGGCGGCATCTGGTCTGGCCTGGCGGGCTTCGTGGGCATGAAGATCGCCACCTCCGCCAATGCCCGCACCGCCAACGCCGCCCATGAGAGCCTGAACCGGGGCCTGAGCGTGGCCTTCTCCTCCGGCGCGGTCATGGGCTTCACCGTAGTGGGCCTGGGCCTGCTGGACGTGTCCATCTGGTTCCATATCCTCAAGTACATCGCCGGCTTCGGCGCGGCCCAGATCGCCCAGACCATGGTTATGTTCGGCATGGGTGCCTCTTTCATGGCCCTGTTCGGCCGCGTGGGCGGCGGCATCTTCACCAAGGCCGCCGACGTGGGCGCCGACCTGGTGGGCAAGGTGGAGGCCGGCATCCCCGAGGATGACCCCCGCAACCCCGCCACCATTGCCGACAACGTGGGCGACAACGTGGGCGACGTGGCCGGCATGGGCGCCGATCTGTACGAGTCCTATGTGGGCTCCATCCTGGCCACCTTTGCCCTGGGCGCCACCGCCTATGCCTCTGAGGGCCTGGAGTGGAACGCCATCCTGCTGCCCCTGGTGATCTCCGTGGTGGGCGTGGTGTGCTCCGTGTTCGGCACCTTCCTGATCCGCACCCGGGAGGAGGCCACCCAGAAGTCCCTGCTGGCCACCCTGCGCAAGGGCACCTACACCGCCGCCGTGCTGGCCGCCGTCATCGGCGCCCCGGTGACCTACTTCCTGATGGGCTCCTGGGGCCCCTACATCGCCATCCTGGCGGGCCTGGTGGCCGGCTGCGCCATCGGCTACTTCACCGAGTACTACACCTCCGATACCTATAAGCCCACCCAGGCCCTGGCCGACTCCACCGAGACCGGCGCCGCCACCACCATCATCGGCGGCATCTCCCTGGGCATGAAGTCCACCGCCGCCCCCATCGTGATCATCGGCATCGCCATCATCGTCTCCTTCCTGGCCGCCGGCGGCACCCTGTCCACCGCCTCCGGCGAGTATGAGCTTCTGTTCTCCAAGGGCCTGTACGGCATTGGCATCGCCGCCGTGGGCATGCTGTCCACCCTGGGCATCACCCTGGCCACCGACGCCTATGGCCCCGTGGCCGACAACGCCGGCGGCATCGCCGAGATGAGCGGCCTGGGCGAGGAGGTGCGCAACCGCACCGACGCCCTGGACTCCCTGGGCAACACCACCGCCGCCACCGGCAAGGGCTTCGCCATCGGCTCCGCCGCCCTCACCGCCCTGGCCCTGCTGGTCAGCTACGTGGACGTGGTGGAGGGCAAGGTGGACGCCCTGGATCTGTCCATCACCAACCCCGCCGTGCTGGTGGGCCTGTTTGTGGGCGCCATGCTCACCTTCCTCTTCGCCGCCCTGACCATGAGCGGCGTGCAGCGGGCCGCCCAGTCCATCGTGGTGGAGGTCCGCCGGCAGTTCAAGGAGATCGCCGGCATCATGGAGGGCAAGGCCGACCCCGACTACGCCTCCTGTGTGGACCTGTGCACCAAGGGCGCCCTGCATGAGATGGTGGTGCCCTCCCTGCTGGCCATCGTGGTTCCCGTGGTCACCGGCCTGATTCTGGGCGCGGAGGCCGTGGTGGGCCTGCTGGGCGGCGTCACCGTCACCGGCTTCGTGGTGGCTGTGTTCATGGCCAACGCCGGCGGCGCCTGGGACAACGCCAAGAAGTACATTGAGGGCGGCCATCACGGCGGCAAGGGCTCCGAGTGCCACAAGGCCGCCGTCATCGGCGACACCGTGGGCGACCCCTTCAAGGACACCTCCGGCCCCTCCCTGAACATCCTCATCAAGCTGTGCTCCACCGTCTCCATCGTGTTTTCCGGACTGATCACCACCGTGCATCTGTTCTGAGACAAGGCTTTCAGCCCCCCGCGCCCTTCGGGCGCGGGGGGCTTTTCGGCCCATTTTCAGCAAGTTGACGAAACTGGGAAACCATACTTGACAAAGTTTATCCAGAATGATATGTTATACTCGACAGTACAGAAGGGAGGGAGTACGCCGGTGATCACCCGGGAGACCGATTATGCCATCCGCCTGCTGCGCACCCTGGCCGACGGGGAGCGGCACACCGCGGCGGAGGCGGCGGAGCGGGAGCTGGTGCCCCAGCCCTTTGCGTACAAGATCCTCAAGAAGCTGTCCAAGGCGGGCCTTGTGGAGGTAACCCGGGGGGCCGACGGCGGTTGTCGCCTGCTGGCCGATCTGGAAAAGACCTCCCTCTATGACCTGATGGAGGCCATGGGGGAGAGCTGCCGGCTCAGCGGCTGCACAGTGCCGGGCCACCGGTGCTCCTGGCGGGAGGCCCACGGCGGCTGCACCGTCCACTGCCACTTGGCGGCCATCCAGGCCAAGCTCAACGCGGAATTGAAGGCCCACACCCTGGCGGAGATTCTGCGGGAGTCCGGTTAGCGTTTCTTTTTACCCTGAAAATAGATAAACTTTATCCACTTCATCAAAAAGGAGGACGCGACATGTTATTCCAGACCACCCAGGCGCATGAGGAGCTGCGCGCCAAGATCCGGGCCTTTGCCGAGGAAGAGGTGAAGCCCATCGCCTTCTCTCTGGACCAGGCCAACGAGTTCCCCGCCGAAGCAGTGAAGAAGCTGGGGGAGATGGGCCTGATGGGCATCCCCTATCCCAAGGAGTACGGCGGCGCGGGGCTGGACGCCATCAGCTATGCCATCGCCGTGGAGGAGCTGTCCCGGGTGGACGGCGGCACAGGCGTCATTCTCTCCGCCCACGTGTCCCTGGGCTCCTGGCCCATCTTCGCCTTCGGTACCGAGGAGCAGAAGCAGAAGTACCTGGTGCCCCTGGCCAAGGGTGAGAAGCTGGGCGCCTTCGGCCTGACCGAGCCCAACGCCGGCTCCGACGCCGGCGGCACCGAGACCACCGCCGTGGACAAGGGCGACCACTACCTGCTCAACGGCGGCAAGATCTTCATCACCAACGCGCCCAAGGCGGACACCTATGTAGTATTCGCCGTCACCACGCCGGACATCGGCACCCGGGGCATCTCCGCCTTCATCGTGGAGAAGGGCTGGAAGGGCTTTGAGTTCGGCGACCACTACGACAAGATGGGCATTCGCTCCTCCTCCACGGCGGAGCTGATCTTCAACGACGTGAAGGTGCCCAAGGAGAACCTGCTGGGCAAGGAGGGCGAGGGCTTCAAGATCGCCATGGCCACCCTGGACGGCGGCCGCATCGGCATCGCGGCCCAGGCCCTGGGCATCGCCCAGGGGGCCTATGAGTCCGCCCTGGACTACTCCAAGGAGCGCGTCCAGTTCGGCAAGCCCATCGCCGCCCAGCAGTCCCTGGCCTTCAAGCTGGCCGACATGGCCACCAAGCTGCGCTGCGCCCGATTCCTGATCTACTCCGCCGCCGAGCTGAAGGAGCACCACGCCCCCTACGGCATGGAGTCCGCCATGGCCAAGATGTACGCCTCCGACATCGCCCTGGAGGTCACCAACGACG
>NZ_JAHZDL010000111.1:0-7113 GCF_019422385.1 Flavonifractor sp. | reverse complement strand
GCACCAGCAGGCCGTCCACCTCGTCGCTCTCCTCAATGGCCGCCAGCAGGGGCATCACGTGCTCGTACTTGGTGGTCTTGGCCGTGGATGACAGGAGCTGATGGCCCTCGATCTGTCCCACGATGGTCAGGGTGTGGATGGTGCCCCGGGCTGTGGTGATGGTGGTGGAGCCCATGTCCACAATCTGCTGCTGCCGCTGGTCATACTGGTTCTCGCTGTCGCCAACCGTCTCGCCGGTGGGTCTGGTCTCGTCCATACTACCGCCTCCCTAGCTCTCTTTGGGTTACAGTATGGATAATTTGTATCTTTTTATGCGCAGGGCTTGACACTTCCCTTACGTCAGATGGTATGTTAGTTGAGAAAGGGAGGGATCCGCATGAAGATGAAAGAGGTCTGCGCCGCCACCGGGCTCACCGAGCGGGCGGTGCGGTTTTATGTGCAGGAGGGGCTTGCCGCCCCGGACGCCCAGCGCCGGGGCGGGCGCACCTGGCTGGACTTCTCCCCCGCCGATGTGGAGCGGCTGAAAGCCATCGCCACGCTGCGAAGGGCCGGCTTTACGGTGGAGGAGCTGCGGGCCATGATAAAGGCCTTCCCGCAGGCCGCCCCCGAAGCCGCCTTTGCCCTGAGGCGGCGGCTTCGGGAGCGGCTGGACGCCTATGAACGGGTGTGCCAGTCCGACCCGGCCCTGGCGGAGGGCCTGGAGGATTACGCCGCCCAGCTGCGGGGCGACGTGGCCCGGGAGCCCCTTCCCGCCGCTGACCGGGCCCGCTCCCCCCTGCCGTGGGAGCGCTGGGTGGAGTGGGGCTCCATGGCCCTGGCCGCCTGGCTGGGCTTCCGGCTGTACGTCCCCCTGTACAGCCCCCTGGGGGAGCTGCTGTTCTCCCTGAGGATGAACCCTGTGAACACCCTGCTCTTTCTCATGCTGTTTCCGGCGGTTGTCCTTCCCATCTGCCTGGCGCTGGGCAGCCGGTTCGGGAAATGGCTGGCCGGCCATCTGGACTTTTAGCCGGACTCTGTCTCCTGCGCGGGCAGCTCCGCCAGCCAGTATCCCGGCCCGGCGGTATCGCCGGACTGGATGGGGATATAGCGCATGCCGATGGAGGCCCCCACAACTTGGCCGGGGTCGATGGGGGCCTCTGTGCTCCAGTGGTTGAAGGAATACCCCTGTCCGTTGGAGGTGGTATCCGGCTTGCCCAGAGCCAGCGTGGTTCCGTCCGAGAAAAACAGTGAGGCGGGGTACCCCAGGGTATCCGGCGTCTCTCCCGGATCGCTCTCCACCGACATCCCCATGGCGGTCAGATCAAGATAGGTCAGCTTGATGTGTCCGATGTACTCCCCCACCGGAATGCGGCGGTGGGGCACATTTTCCAGCGGGATGGACAGGTTCCACTCCCCTTCGATCAGTTCTCCCCCGATAAACCGGCCGGACACACCGCCCAGAGAGACATCCTCCCAGTCGGAGGGCCAGATGTTATAGCATGTGTCCTGGTACCATGCCCCCCCGTACTCAAACAGCGTCTCTCCGCCGTCCTCTCCCATGTCGAAATACCGCAGGAGCCGGTCATAGGCAGCCTGATCCCCGCTGTCCGACGCCTCATAGCTTCTGGAGCCCACTTCCAGGTGCAGGGTGCTCTCCGCGGCATTGATCCCCTCTCCATACCGGAATTGAATGTGCAGCCGTCCGTCTGTGCCGAACCCGACGGCGGACAGGAACCCACTTTGGATCCCCTCCAGGCCGGCGGACGTCTGCTCCGGCACCAGCACCGTCTCCCCGGTCTCCAGCTCCATGACCTCCAGCAGATCCTGCGTCAGCAGCTCCTGAGGCATGGAGCCCTCCTCCATCCACAGGGATGGCGTGAAGCTCCTGATCCCCAGCTCCAGCGTGCCGCCGCTGGCCGGGGGGCCGTCTCCGGTAAAGGTGAACCGCATCAGGGCCGTGTGCGTTTCCGCATCATAGCTGACCGTCTGGCCGCTGCTGAACGTGCCTCCGACGTAAGCTGCTTCCGGACGGTCTACCCATAGTGTCTGGAATGTGGTCTGTGCGCCGAGCCGCTCCTGCTCCAGATCCCGCGCCTCCAGATATATCACCGTCTTGTTGCCGTCGGACAGGGCGGAGACCACCCGCAGCTGGATGCCCTGATCCGTGGCGGCCACTCCCTCCACCTCCTGGGCATAGGGCTCAAAGCCGCCCAGCATATGGGCCAGTGCCTCCCGCAGGGATGGGGACGCCGCCACGGCGGTCACCGCCAGGGCGGCACACAGGGCCGCCGCCGTCAGGCACACCCGCCAGGGCCGCCCGCCACGGCGGCGGGCTCCGGCCCCACCGGCTGCCGCCAGAATGGCGGCCCTGCGGGCCTCGCTCAGCCGAACCGGCGCCAGCTCCGCCTCCAGGGCGTCATGAAGTGTCTGCCTATTCTTCCCCGTCATAATACCACCCCTTCAGCTTCTCTTTCAGCATGCCCCTGGCCCTGGACAGCCGCACCGTCACCGTGGAAACCGGGATGTGCAGCCGCTGGGCGATCTCCCAGGCCCTCCACTCCTGGTAGTAGTAGAGGATCACCACCTCCCGGTACTTGGGCGGCAGGGCCTGCACCGCCTTCACCAGGGTGTCATCCTCCGGCTCCGGGCTCTCGGTGCGCAGCCCCTCCAGCGCCTCCGCCGGGGCGCGCCGCGTCCGCCAGGGGCTCTTCAACTGGTTCTTGCACACGTTGATGGCAATGCGCACCAGCCAGGTCTCTACCGTAGACTCCCCCCGGAATTTGGGCCACGCCTGGAGCGCCCGCAGGAAGGTGTCCTGCACCGCGTCCTCCGCCTGGCTCTGCTCCCCCAGGTACAGGGTGCACAGCCGCAGCAGATGGTCGCCGTGCTCCTCCACCAGGGCCGCCAGATCCAGCGGCCCCGGCGCCGCCGCCTCCAGTGGCTGTTCCATATCTCTGCGCCTCCCCTCTTGCTTCCTGCTGATTAGACAACCCATGCCCCGGTTTTGCTTCAAAAAAATCCGCCCGCGGAGTCCGCGGGCGGATTTTGGTTTCCGTCTTTATTTCGCCTCGTAGAAGGCCTTGATCCCCTTGTAGGTCATGAAGCAGTCCAGCTTGGACACGGTCTCGAAGGGGGCGTGCATGCTCAGCACCGGTACGCCGGCGTCGATGGTGTCGATGTCGCGCTCGGCCATGAAGCAGGCCACGGTGCCGCCGCCGCCGGCGTCCACCTTGCCCAGCTCGGCCATCTGCCACACCACGTTGGCCTCGTCCAGCACCTTGCGGACGTAGCCCACCACCTCGGCGGAGGCGTCGGAGGCGCCGGACTTGCCCCGGGCGCCGGTGTACTTGCACAGGCCCACGCCGTAGTTCACCCGGGCGCTGTTGCGCTTCTCGTAGACCTCGGCGAAGTTGGGGTCAAAGGCGGCGGTCACGTCGGTGGACAGGCAGAAGGACTTCTCATAGCAGGCCTTCAGGGGCACCCGCTGGGCGTCGCACAGGTCGCTGACGAAGGTGTCGAAGGCGGCGGACTTCATGCCCGTCACGCCCTGGGAGCCGATCTCCTCCTTGTCCGCTAGCATGCAGATGGCGGTCTTGTCCGGGGTGCCCAGCGCCAGGGCGGCCGCCAGGCAGGCAAAGCCGCACACCCGATCGTCGTGGCCGTAGGCGCCGATGAGGGAGCGGTCAAAGCCGATGTCGGTGGCCTTGAAGGCGGGCACCACCTCCAGCTCGGCGGAGATAAAGTCCTCCTCCACGATGCCGTACTTCTGGTTGAGCAGCTCCATGACGGCCAGCTTCACCCGGTCGGCGCCGTCGTCGTCCTTGAAGGGGCGGCTGCCGATGAGCAGGTTCAGGCTCTCGCCGGGGATGGCCTCGCCCAGGGGCTTCTTGGACTGCTCCGCGCCCAGGTGGGGCAGCAGATCGTCGATGGTGAACTGGGGGTCGTCCACGCCGCCGCCGATGGACACCTTGACGGTGGAGCCGTCCTTCAGGGCCACCACGCCGTGGAGCTCCAGGGGGATGGTTACCCACTGGTACTTGCGGATGCCGCCGTAGTAGTGGGTCTTGAAGAAGGCCAGCTCGGCGTCCTCATAGAGGGGATTGGGCTTGAGATCCAGCCGGGGTGCGTCGATGTGGGCCGCGCCGATGTTGACGCCCTCGCTGAGGGGCCTGGTGCCGATCACCGCCAGCATCAGGGCCTTGCCCCGGTTCACCCGGTAAAACTTGTCGCCGGGATTCACCGCCATGCCCCGGGTGAAGGGCTTGAAGCCCTTGGCCTCGGCCAGGCGCACCGCCTCATCCACGCACTCCCGCTCCGTCTTGCCGGCATCCAGGAATTTCTTGTAATCGCCGCAGTAGGCGTTCATATCCGCCTCGTCCTGGGCGCTGAGTCGGTCATATCCGTTCTTGGGCTGATAGAACAGCGCCTCCCGGCGCAGCTCGCCGGCCTTTTTCTGCTTTTCTTCCATGGTTGCTTCCTCCTTATATGAATGTCAAATCTGCAAAATCTGCTCAAACAGGGCACGGGCCCGGGCGCGGAAGGCCTCGGGCGTGTCGTCCTCCCGGTTTTCCAGAATATAGCCGCAGTGGGCGCGGAAAAAGCCGTCCCCCTGCTGGGCCTCCACCCGTCTGCGGGCGTAGTCCTCAGAAATGCCCTCCCGGGCCATGATGCGCCGGATGCGCACCTCTTTGGGGGCCAGGATCCCCACCACCGCGTCGCAGCCCTCCCCCAATCCGCTTTCGATGAGGGCAATGGCGTCAATGGCCGCGGCAGGGCGGCCATCCCGCTCCGCCTGCGTGAGCTGGCGGTGGATCTCCTCCCCGATAAAGCGGTGGGTGATCGTGTTCAGCTCATCCAGGGCTTCGGGGTCACCGAACACCACATTGCCCAGCGCCTTCCGGTCTATCCGCCCCTCCGGGGTCAGGATGGAGGGGCCAAAGCGTTCCGCCAGGGCGGCGCGCAGTGGGCCGCTCTCCTCCAGCAGGCGGTGGTACACCGCGTCCGCGTCGATGATATGGGCGCCCAGGTCGGTCAGCGCACCCAGGGCCGTGGTCTTGCCCGCCCCGGTGGGGCCGGTGATGCCGATTCGCTTCATGGGGCCTCGCCTCCGTGGTGTAAGTATAGCATATTCCATGCCGAGTGTGTTATGGATTTGTGAATTTCCGCAGCTGTTCCCGCAGCAGGCGGAAGCGGCGCTCCATGTCCAGCAAAATCGGCGCAACGGCTGGTTGCGGCCCTCACTCCGCCTGGACGATGTGAAATCCCGCCGCCTTGTTCAGCCGGTTGGCCACCGCCAGGCCGATGCCGGCGGCCTCGGGGCACTGGGCCCAGATCTGCTGCACGTCGGTGCCGTCAAACCACCGCAGGGCGTCGAACACCCGCCGGGCCTGCTCCGGCACGTCCGTGCTGGGGCCCAGCTGCTCCAGGGGGTGGCCGTCAAACAGGCCGGCGTACTCGTCGAAGCAGATCACCCCGTCGCCGGGGGCCATGTGATCCTGGATGTACCGGGCCGCCGCCGCAGGGGCACCCTGCACCACCGTTACCGGGGCCTTGGGGGCATAGTGGCGGTACTTCATGCCCGGGGCCCGGGGCTTCTCCCCCTCGCCCATGAGCCGGGTCACGGCGGGATCCACCGCCACCTCCCCCAGCACCTCCCGGAGCTGCTCCAAGGTGATCCCGCCGGGCCGCAGCAGCCGGGGGGGCGTACAGGTCAGGTCGATGATGGTGGACTCCACCCCCACGGCGCAGGGGCCGCCGTCCACGATGCCGTCGATTTTGCCGTCCATGTCCTCCAGCATGTCCGCCATATTGGTGGGGCTGGGGCGGCCGGAGGTGTTGCCGGACGGGGCCGCCACCGGCACACCGGCGGCGGCAATAATGGCCCGGCACACCGGGTGGGCCGGACAGCGCATCCCCACCGTGTCCAGTCCGGCGGTCACCGCGTCGGGCACGATGGGCTTATGCCTGAGGATCATGGTCAGCGGCCCGGGCCAGAACCGCTCCGCCAGGGCATAGGCCGAGGGCGGAATGTCCTCGCAGTACCGCTCCAGCCAGTCCGCCGATGGGATATGGAGGATCAGCGGATTGTCCTGGGGGCGGCCCTTGGCCGCGAAGATGCGGCCCACCGCCTCCCCATCCAGGCCGTTGGCCCCCAGGCCGTACACCGTCTCTGTGGGGATGCCCAGCAGGCCGCCCCGGCGGAGGATCTCCGCCGCCGTCTCCACCTGTTCCGCCGTCAATCGCAGGGTCTGCACTTGCCTCGCCCCTTTGCTCAGAAGTGGCGGGTAATGCTCCGCCGCCGTGCCCGGGGCCGCTGCGCCAGGGTCAGGATTCCGGCCGCCAGCAGGGCCGCGCCGGACAGAAGAACCAGGATGCCAATCGCTTTTTTCATGGATCTCTTCTCCTTTGTTGTGATTTTCTATCTATGGATGCGGGCGCGCGCACAGGTGCGCCCCTACTCGTAGATGCCCACCGGTGTACCCGCCAGTTCAATGGTGGTATCGGGGGCAAACTGCGCCTTTTGCAGGTAGTTTTTCACGGTGAGGATACCGTACTTGGGGTTGACCTTCTCATCCTCCAGCTCCATCTCGATGTAGTCCGCCCCGGAGCCGGTGAGCCAGCCGTCATCCTCCAGCAGCTCCGCCAGGTCGGACTTGACCATGTCCAGAGACAGCTTCTCCGGCAGGGCGGTAAAGTGAATGATCAGTTCCACGTCTGTCTTGCTCCTTTTCTAGTTCTGTTCGCTGTTCTTTAGTCTTTCCGCCTGATCCGCCGTGACCAGCGCGTCGATAATCTCGTCCAGTGCCCCATCCATGACGCTCTCCAGCTTGTAGAGGGTCAGGCCGATGCGGTGGTCGGTGAGCCGCCCCTGGGGAAAGTTGTAGGTGCGGATGCGCTCGTTGCGCATGCCGGTGCCCACCTGGCTGCGGCGCTCCGCCGTGACGGCCTCCTCCTGCTCCCGCACCTTGGCCTCGTACAGCCGGGCGCGCAGCAGCTGCATGGCCTTGTCCCGGTTCTGGAACTGGCTGCGCTCCTGCTGGCACTCCACCACCGTGCTGGTGGGCTTGTGGATCAGCCGCACGGCGGAGGAGGTCTTGTTGATGTGCTGGCCGCCGGCGCCGGAGGAGCGGAACA
>NZ_JAHZDL010000110.1:0-7177 GCF_019422385.1 Flavonifractor sp. | reverse complement strand
CAGGGCAGTGCGGAGACAAGGGAGGCCGTGGCGGAGGTGCTTTCAGACAAGCACATTTGACCGCGTATTGCAAAACGTGAAAGAAATTTGCAGAATTTTTGGAGAAATAAAATTTTCTTCGAAAAGCATATTGACAAAACACCCTCGGAATTATACAATCTACACAATGGACGAGACGTCCTGGAAAGAAAAATTTATCGAAAATGAGGAGGAAGAACAATGAACATGAAGAAACCTCTTGCGCTCCTGCTCGCCGCCGGTATGACTCTGGGGCTGGCCGCCTGCGGCAACGGCTCCCAGGGTAACAGTGAATCCCCCGCGCCCGGCGGCGAGACCGGCGGCAGCTCCAGCGGCGCCGTTGAACTCAACCTCTGGTCCTTCAATGTCGGTGGGTTTGCCGAGGCATCCAATTGGGAGCCTATCATTGCTGCTTTCAATGAGCAGAATCCCGATATCAAGATCACCGTCACTCCCATCAACTATCAAGACGGTGATCAGAAGCTGACCTCCGCCATCACCGCTGGCACCGGCCCCGACATCATTTTCGAGGGCCCCGAGCGTATCGTGGGCAACTACGCCCGTGAGGGCCTGATGGTGGATCTGTCCGACCTGTGGGAGACTGGCGGCTCCGACATTGCCGAGGGCATCTCCTCCGTGTCTCAGTTGGACGGCACCTACTACATGTATCCCCTGAGCGTGGCCGCTCACTGTATGGCCATCAACTACGAGGCCTTTGAGGCGGCCGGTGCCCTCCAGTATATCGACGAGGAAACCCGCACCTGGACCACCGACAACTTCGTAAAAGCCATGGAGGCCGTTCGTGACGCCGCGGCGGCGGGCACCGTCAACGTTGCCACCCCCGGCATCATCTACTGCGGAGCCCAAGGCGGGGACCAGGGTACCCGCGCCCTCGTCAACAACCTGTACTCCGACTACTATGTCAATGAGGACGGCACCTCCTACACCGCCAACAGCGAGAACAACGTGAAGGCCCTGACCCTGCTGCAGACCATGGTGAACGACGGCTCCCTGTCCGCCAACGCCAGCTACGCTGCCGCCGACGAGCTGCAGTCCTTCGCCAACCAGACCTGCGCCGTGACCTTCTGCTGGAACTACTCCAACTACACCCAGTACGCCGAGCAGACCCAGTTCACCCCCTTCGCCATGGCCTTCCCCTCCGACGACGGCACCCCCGAGCTGGAGATGGCCGGCCCCTACGGCTTCGGCGTGTTTGACAACGGCGACCAGGCCAAGATCGACGCCGCCAAGAAGTTCATCCAGTTCGTGTGCGACGACCAGGCTGCCGGCACCGAGGCCGTGAAGACCACCGGCTTCTTCCCCGTCCACTCCGACTGGGGCGACGTCTATGAGGGCGACGCCGATGCCGAGCTGCGCGCTCCCTTCGCTCTGATGAGCGACTACCTGGGCCGCTACTACAACCTGACCGGCGGCTGGACTGAGCAGCGCGGCTTCTGGTGGCCCATGCTGGCTGAGATCCTCACCACCGGTGCTGATCCTCAGACCGCGGCCGACAGCTTCGTGGAGCAGGCCAACGCCAACATCGGCTGAGCTTACTTACCGGAGCATCTGATCTAAATTGTGCACTCCTGTGCCCGCTCCCTGCTGAGAGGGGGCGGGCACAGCCTCTTTTCCCGGTGCGGGAAAGGCAGAAAACCACTTGAAAGAGAGGGAGATTCATGGCGCAAAACACCGCAGCGGCGACCGCCGAGCGGAAGCCTAAAAAGCAGAAGCAGTCCCAGTTCTCCGGCATGAGCAAGGCCCTGGTGCGCAGAGAGACCATCTCCGCCTACCTGTTCCTGCTGCCCAGCCTGATTTTCTTCATCGGGTTTGTGGTGATCCCCATGTTCATCTGCGTGTTCTACAGCTTCACGGAGTATGGACTGGGCGGCATCAAGGGCTTCGCCGGGCTGAGCAACTACATCAAGCTGTTCCAGGATCCCGTGTTCCACAAGGGCTTTATCAACACCCTGATCATCGTGGTGGTGGCGGTGCCCACCGTCACCGCCTTCTCCCTGTGGGTGAGCTCCGCCATCTACAAGATGCACGCCATCCCCCGTTCCTTCTTCCGCTGCGTGTTCTACCTGCCGGTGGTCACCGGCTCGGTGGCCATCACCGTGGTGTGGAAGTGGATCCTCAACCCCTACAACGGCATCCTCAATCAGGTAACCAACAACGTGGGCTTTGACTGGCTGGGCAACCAGCGCACCGCCCTCTGGTTCATCATCCTCATCCTCTTTACCACCTCCATCGGCCAGCCCATCGTGCTCTACGTGGCGGCCCTGGGCAACGTGGATCAGTCCCTCATCGAGGCCGCCCAGGTGGACGGCGCCACCAAGCTCCAGGTGTTCTGGAAGATCAAGTGGCCCCAGATCATGCCCACCACCCTCTACGTGCTGGTCATCACCACCATCAACTCCTTCCAGTGCTTCGCGCTGATCCAGCTGCTGACCAAGGGCGGGCCGCTGAACTCCACCATGACCATCATGTATCAGGTGTACGACACCGCCTACCGCCTCAACGACCTGGGCTACGCCAACGCCATCGGCGTGGTTCTGGCCATCATCATCGCCATTTTCTCCGCCATCCAGTTCAAAGTGGCGAAGACGGACTAAGGGGGGAGAGAGAACATGATAAACAAAAAGACCGATCTGAGCGGTACTTCCACCGGGTACAAGGTATTCGCCGTAGTGATCCTGGTTCTCATCACCCTGTTCTTCCTGTTCCCGCTGTACTGGATCGTCACCGGCTCCTTCAAGGACGCCATCGAAATCAACGCCCGTGAGCCCATCTGGTTCCCCCAGAACCCGACCGTCGACAACTATGCGCGGCTGTTTGAGCACCCCGCCTTCCTGTGGCTGTTCAACATCGTGTTTATCTCCGCCATGGCCATGATCCTGACCTGCGTCACCGCCTCTCTGGCCGGCTACGCCCTGGGCAAGAAGCGGTTCTACGGCCGCGGCATTCTGTTCACCATCATCATCTGCGCCATGGCCCTGCCCAAGCAGGTCATCGTCATCCCCCTGCTGCAGGAGATGACCGCCATCGGCCTCAACGACAACATCTGGGCCGTGATCCTGCCCACCGTGGGCTGGCCCTTCGGCGTGTTCCTGATGAAGCAGTTCTCTGAGACGGTGCCCACCGAGATTCTGGAGGCCGCCCGTGTGGACGGCGCCGGCGAGCTGCGCACCTTCTTCAGCGTGGTGTTCCCCATGATCAAGCCGGGCATCGGCGCCCTGGCCATCTTCACCTTCGTCAACACCTGGAACGACTACTTCCTCCAGCTGGTCATGCTCACCAGCGAGCGGAACTGGACGCTGCCCCTGGCCATTGCCAACCTGCAGGGCGAGATGTCCTCCGACTTCGGCCTGATCATGGCCGGCGCGGCCCTGGCCTCCATCCCCATCATCGTGGTGTTTATCGCCTTCCAGAAGTACTTCACCCAGGGCATTGCCATGGGCGCCGTGAAGGGCTGAGCCACATTTTCCACTTGCAAAAAGATCGGAATAGCTTTAGAATGAGAGAAGGAATTATCATGAGCGATCTGAACAAATACCGCGGTGTCATTCCCGCCTTTTATGCCTGTTATGACGACGAGGGGAACATCTCCCCGGAGCGGGTGCGGGGCCTGACCCGTTACCTGATCGGCAAGGGCGTCAACGGCCTGTACGTGGGCGGCTCCTCCGGCGAGTGCATCTACCAGGGCGTGGAGGAGCGCAAGGTGGTGCTGGAGAACGTCATGGCCGAGGCCAAGGGCAAGGTGGTCATCATCGCCCACGTGGCCTGCAACAACACCGCTGACAGCCGGGAGCTGGCCGCCCACGCCGAGAGCCTGGGCGTGGACGCCATTGCCGCCATTCCCCCCATCTACTTCCACCTGCCGGAGTATGCCATCGCCCAGTACTGGAACGACATCTCCGCCGCGGCTCCCAACACCGACTTCGTCATCTATAACATCCCCCAGCTGGCCGGCGTGGCCCTGACCCCCTCCCTGCTGAAGGAGATGCAGAAGAACCCCCGTGTGGTGGCGGTGAAGAACTCCTCCATGCCCGTGCAGGACATCCAGATGTGGAAGGACGCCGGGGTACTGGTGTTCAACGGCCCCGACGAGCAGTACATCTCCGGCCTGGCCATGGGCGCCTGCGCCGGCATCGGCGGCACCTACGCCGTCATGCCCGAGCTCTTCCTGAAGGTGTATGAGCACTTCCAGAAGGGCGAGATGGAGCCCGCCCGCCAGATCCAGAACGACATCGACCGTATCATCTACAAGATGTGCGAGGCCCACGGCAACCTGTATGCCGTGCAGAAGGCCATCCTGGCCAAGAACGGCGTGCCCTGCGGCTCCGTCCGCAAGCCCATGCCCGCCCTCGTCGACAGCGACACCGCTGTGGTGGACGAGGCCCATGCCATGATCGCCGCCGCCATCGCCAAATACTGCTAACGAATAGGAGCTTGCTGAATATGCGTATTTATCAAGCGGAGGACTACAAGGCCATGAGCCGCCGGGCGGCCAACATCATCTCCGCCCAGGTGATCTACAAGCCCAACTGCGTGCTGGGCCTGGCCACCGGCGGCACCCCGGTGGGCCTGTACAAACAGCTGGTGGACTGGTACAAGAAGGGGGATCTCAGCTTTGCCGAGACCCGCTCCGTCAACCTGGACGAGTACCTGGGCCTGTCCCCCCACCACGAGCAGAGCTACCGCTACTTCATGCAGGTCAATCTCTTTGACCACATCGACATCAAGCCGGAGAACACCCATGTGCTGGACGGCCTGGCCAAGAATCCCCAGGCCGAGTGCACCGCCTACAACAGGCTCATCCGCGACCTGGGCGGCATCGATCTCCAGCTGCTGGGCATGGGCCACAACGGCCACATCGCCTTCAACGAGCCCGGCGACGACTTTGGCCTGGAGACCCACGTGGTGGATCTCACCGACAGCACCATCGACGCCAACCAGCGCTTTTTTGAAAGCCGGGACGAGGTGCCCCGCCACGCCCTGAGCATGGGCATCAAGAACATCATGAACGCCAGGCGCATCCTGATGGTGGTCAGCGGCGAGGAGAAGGCCGACATTGTGTGCCGCGCCTTTGCCGGCCCGGTGACCAAGGAGGTTCCCGCCTCCGTGCTCCAGCTCCACCCCGACGTGACCCTGGTGGGCGACAAGGCCGCCCTCCACAAACTGGCAGAGGCAGGTGTGCCCGTATGCGGATAACCGGCGGTCAGGTTTTTGATCTGAAGGAGGGCTTCGTGCGGCGGGACGTGTGCTTTGACGGCCGGCTGCTCTCCAGCTCCAGCGCGGACGGCAAGACCTACGACGCCAGCGGCTGCTATGTGATCCCCGGCCTGACGGATCTCCACTTCCACGGCTGCATGGGGAAGGATTTCTCCGACGCGGATCCCGAGGGCCTGGAGATCATGGCCAAGTATGAGCTCTCCCAGGGCGTCACCCAGATCTGCCCTGCCGGCATGACCCTGCTGGAGGACCAGCTGACAAAGGTCTGTCAGGTGGCCGCCGCCCATCGGGACGCCAACAAGCCCGGCGCGGAGCTGTGCGGCATCAACCTGGAGGGTCCCTTCCTCTCCATGGCCAAGAAGGGCGCCCAGAACGGCGACTGGCTCCACGCCCCCGACGTGGATATGTTCCGCCGGCTGATGGCCGCCTCCAAGGGGCTGGTCAAGCTGGTCTCCGTCGCCCCGGAGGAGCCGGGCGCCATGGAGTTTATCGAGGCGGTGGAGGGGGAGGTCACCGTGTCCATCGCCCACACCACGGCGGACTATGACACCGCCATGGAGGCCTTCCGCCTGGGCGCCCGGCAGGTGACCCACCTGTTCAACGCCATGCCTCCCTTCAGTCATCGGGCCCCCGGCGTGGTGGGTGCCGCCCTGGACACCCCCCTGTGCAATGTGGAGCTCATCTGTGACGGCGTCCATATCCATCCCTCGGTGGTGCGGGCCGTGTTCAAGATGTTCGGCTACAAGCGGGTCATTCTCATCTCCGACACCATGCGGGCCGCCGGCATGTCCGACGGGGACTACACCCTGGGCGGCCAGGCCGTCAAGGTAAAAGGCAAGCTGGCCACCCTGGCCGATGGCACCATCGCCGGCTCGGTTACCAACCTGATGAACTGCATGCGCACTGCCGTCTCCTTCGGCATCCCCCTGGAGGACGCCGTGTGGGCCGCCGCAGTGAATCCCGCCCGGGCCATCGGCATCTTCAGCCGCATGGGCAGCCTGGAGCCCGGCAAGCGGGCCAACGTGGTGGTTCTGGATCAGAATCTGGAGCTCAAGGACGTATTTTTCCGCGGGGAACTGGTTGACCGCGGTTAAATAAGCAGCGCAACCCCTATATTCAGGCCGCGCCCCTCTACTCCATTCTCATAGGGCGGCGTGAGCCGTAAAAAAGGAGGAACATCCGCCGGGCCGGCGGTGCGGCAGTGTGGAGACCTGTCGTAACGTCCGTGGGGTTTCACTCCCTGCGGGCAAGAGGGCATTTGCGGAGGCATTGCTCTTTCGGCCCATGCAAATGGCAACTGTTACGCTGAAGAATGTGAAGAAGATCTACGACAACAAGGTGACCGCCGTCCACGACTTCAACCTGGACATCGCCGACAAGGAGTTCATCGTGCTGGTGGGCCCCTCCGGCTGCGGCAAGTCCACCACCCTGCGGATGATCGCCGGCCTGGAGGACATCTCCGATGGCGATCTGTTCATCGGCGGCAAGCGGATGAACGACGTGGAGCCCAAGGACCGGGACATCGCCATGGTCTTCCAGAGCTACGCTCTGTATCCCCACATGACGGTGTACGACAACATGGCCTTTGCTCTGAAGCTGCGCAAGACTCCCAAGGATGAGATCGACAAGAAGGTTCGCGAGGCGGCCGCCATCCTGGACATCACCCAGTACCTGGATCGCAAGCCCAAGGCCCTGTCCGGCGGCCAGCGTCAGCGTGTGGCCATCGGCCGCGCCATTGTCCGCGATCCCCAGGTGTTCCTGATGGATGAGCCTCTGTCCAACCTGGACGCCAAGCTGCGCAACCAGATGCGTGCTGAGATCATCAAGCTGCGTCAGCGCATCGACACCACCTTCATCTACGTCACCCACGACCAGACCGAGGCCATGACCCTGGGCGACCGCATCGTCATCATGAAGGATGGCT
>NZ_JAHZDL010000011.1:0-41694 GCF_019422385.1 Flavonifractor sp. | reverse complement strand
TTCACCGTGTTCACCCAGGGCTGCCCCCACCGCTGCCCCGGCTGCCACAACCCGGACACCCACGATCCCGCGGGCGGGAGAGAGGCGGCGGTGGAGGAGCTGGCGGAGAAGCTGCTGTCCAACCCCCTCACCGACGGCCTCACCCTCTCCGGCGGGGAGCCCTTCTGTCAGGCGGAGGAGTGTGCCAAGCTGGCCGCCATCGCCCGCGAAAAGGGCTTGAACGTGTGGACCTATACGGGGTATACTTATGAGAGGCTGATTTCCGGGGAGGTGCCCGGGGCCATGGACCTGCTGGCGCAGACCGATGTGCTGGTGGACGGGCCCTTCGTGGAGGCGCAGAAGTCCTACGCCGCCCTGTTCCGGGGCAGCACCAACCAGCGGCTCATCGACGTGCCCCGCTCTTTGGCCGCCGGGCAGGTCGTTTTGTGGGAGCGGCCCGACCCCCTGGCCCACTTCGTCCGGCCGGAATCGTAGGGCGCGGCATCCTTGACGCGCCGCCCTACTCCTTCCTCCGGCCTCCTGGTTTGCCGTAGGGGCGCACCTGTGTGTGCGCCCGTTGGCCGGGGCACCCCGGGGGCGCGGGCCTGCCCGGCCGGGGCACCGCTTTTGCTGTCAAAAGCGGTGGGAAAACCACCAGGGCCTGCGTTTTTTGAGGTGGCTTCGCGTGGATTTTCATCGAAGGCGCCCCCGGCGCCTTCGACCCTGGACCCAGGGGCTCATGGGCGGCATCGTCGGCACAAGTTACGGATCGCTCGCTTCGCCGCAAGCGGCAAAGCGCACTCCTTCCACTGCATCTCATCTCCCCACCGAACCCGCTTCGCTGGGCTTCGGCGGGGGCCCCGTGTTCGCTTACGTCACAGACGCTGCCGCGCCTCGGGTGGCACGCATCGGGATTACCCCGCAGGCCCTGACGGCCGCTGCGCTGTACCGGGTGCGCCCGCCGGGCCGCCATCGGTGCCATGCCGCTGAAATACCATGGCGCTTGTGGTAATTGGGGTCCCCGCGGTGCCGTGGGGCGCGACGACCCGGCGCGCCGTCTGCCGTGCTTCGGATTGCCCTCCGGGGTGCGGGCCTGCCCGGAGGTGAACGACTGTAGGGCGGGGGCTTGCCCCCGCCGCTCTAGATCTGCCAGCTGCCCTCCTCCGCCAGCCCCGCGCCGGTGCGGACCCCCAGCAGGAAGGCGTGGGTCGCCGCAAAGGCCACCACCGCCTCCACATCCTTCCGGGTCTCCTCGGTTTGATTGTTTTCGCACAGGGAGGCCCGGAAGGTGTCCCCGTCGTCCCTGGGCCGGGTGTCCAGATAGGGCTTGATGTAATGGGCGTACAGGAAGGACAGAAAGTCGGACATGTTGGTCACCTCATAACACGAATTTATGTGATGTCTTTATAATATACGAAATTTAATGATGTGTCAAGGGGGATAACGGAAAAGATGGAACTGATTTTGCCCAGCCTGGCAGAACGGCTGAAGCCCCTACGGAAGGAAAAGAAAAAAACCCAGAAAGATATGGCGGCGCTACTGGGTATCACGGAGCGCCACTATCAGAAAATTGAGTACGGGCATATCAATATTTCCGCCACAATGCTGATCACCCTGGCGGACTACTTCCACGTGACCACCGATTATCTGCTGGGCAGGGAGGGATAAGGATGACCATCATTGACAAGGAGACCTGGCCCCGGCGGGAGCACTACGACTTTTTCGTCCCCATGTCCGACCCGTCCTACACCCTCACCTTCCCGGTGGACGTGACCGCCCTGCTCGCCTGGTGCAAGGCTAACCGTCAGCCCTTCTACCCGGCCATGGTATACGCCGTCACCAAGGCCATGGAGAAAGTGGACGCCTTCCACTACAAGGATCGGGACGGGGTAATCGTCCGCCACGACACCCTGGTGCCCAGCTTCACCGACTTGAAGCCGGGCAGCGAGCTGTTCCACATTGTCACCCTGGAGGCGGGGGAGGATCCGGCGGACTTCTGCCGCCGGGCCAAGGAGCAGTCGGCGGCCCAGACCGCCTTTATCACCGACGGGCCGTGGGACGGGGATCAGCTGGTCTACTTCACCTGTCTGCCCTGGTTCCCCGTCACGGCGCTGAAAAACGAGAAGGATCTGAACCCCTCCGACTCGGTGCCCCGGGCGGCCTGGGGCCGGTGGGAGGAGCAGGGGGACCGGACCAGCCTTCTGGTCAGCCTGGAGCTGAACCACCGCCTGCTGGACGGGGTGCACGTGGGAAAATTCTTTGACGCCCTGAACGAATGGATGAAGCAGCTATGACACTAGACGATTTCAGGGCCCGCTGGACGGGCCACACCCCCAAATTGCAGGATGTGAACCGGGAATACGCGGTGCTGGTGCCGCTGGTGGAGCGGCCGGAGGGCCTGTCCCTGCTGTACGAGGTGCGCTCGGAGCAGCTGGGCCGCCAGCCCGGCGAGGTGTGCTTCCCCGGCGGGAGGATGGAGGCGGGGGAGGATCCGGCGGCCTGCGCCCTGCGGGAGACCTGGGAGGAGCTGTCCATCCCACAGCCGGCGGTGGAGGTGGTGGCCCAGCTGGACTTCCTCACCCATCAGGGGGGCTTTGCCATGTACCCGGTGCTGGGCATTCTGTCACAGGAGGGGGTGGAACAGCTGCGGCCCAGCCCCGCCGAGGTGAAGGAGACCTTCTGGGTGCCGGTGGACTGGCTGAAAGCTCACCCGCCGACGGTATACACCTACAAATTGATTCCCGACGTGAAGGACGACTTCCCCTATGACCGCATCGGCTTCTCCCAGGGCTACCGCTGGCGGGGCGGCCATGTGGACGTGCCCATCTACGACTGGCCGGGGCACCCCATCTGGGGGCTGACGGGCCGCATCACCCGCCGCCTGATGGAGCAGATGCCGTGAGGGCCCCGGAGCGGCTGGGGCCCTATGTGTACCGGCAGTCGGACACCTGCTTCCCCCTGGGCGCGGACAGCCTGCGCCTGGCCGCCTTTGCCACGGTGCGACGGGGGGACAAGGTGTGCGACCTGGGCTGCGGGGCGGGGGCGCTGCTCCTGCTGCTGGCGGCCCGGGAGTCCACACTGGAGCTGTCCGGTGTGGAAATCTCCCCGGAGGATGGGGCGCTGGCCCGCCAGAACCTGGCGGAAAACGGCCTGACGGGGACGGTCCATACCGGAGAATTGCAGGCCGTGTGCAAAACCCTGCCCGCCGGGGGCTTCTCCCTGGCGGTGTCCAACCCGCCCTACTTCGCCGCGGGGCGCGGCTGCCCCGGCGGGACGGCCCGCACCGAGGGGGAGAGCACTCTGGACGGCTGGTGCGCCGCCGCCGGGCGGCTGCTGAAAAACGGGGGGCGGTTCGCCCTGGTGTACCGGCCGGAGCGCCTGGCGGAGCTGTTCGCCGCCCTCCAGGCCCACGGGCTGGAGCCCAAGCGGCTCCAGCTGGTGCAGCACGGGCCGGACAAGGCCCCCTCCGCCGCCCTGGTGGAGGCGGTGCGGCAGGGCAGGCCGGGGCTGGCGGTGCTGCCCACCCTGCTCAATACCTGAATCGGAGGAGAATATCATGGCCGGAACCTTATATCTGGTGCCCACACCCATCGGCAACCTGGGGGACATCTCCCGGCGGTGCACCGAGACGCTGGAGGCGGTGGACTTCATCGCCGCCGAGGACACCCGGGTGACCCTCAAGCTGCTCAACCACCTGGGACTGAAAAAGCCCCTGCTCTCCTACTACCGGCACAACACCGGTGCCGGCGGGGAGGCGGTGCTGGAACGCCTGCTCTCCGGGGAGGACGGGGCCCTGGTCACCGACGCGGGCACCCCGGCGGTGTCCGACCCTGGGGAGGAGCTGGTGGCCCAGTGCGCGGAGCGGGACATCCCGGTGGTGGCTATACCCGGCCCCTGCGCCCTGGTCACCGCCCTGGCGGTGTCCGGCCTGCCCACCGGCCGGTTCACCTTTGAGGGCTTTCTGGCCATGAACAGGAAAAACCGCCGCGCCCACCTGGCGGAGCTGGCCGGGGAGCGGCGAACCATGATTTTCTACGAGGCCCCCCACAAGCTGCGCGCCACCCTGGAGGATCTGGCGGCGGCCTTCGGGCCGGAGCGGCGGATCTCCCTGTGCCGGGAGCTGACCAAGCTCCACGAGGAGGTGCGCCGCACCACCCTCGGGGAGGCGGCGGCGTGGTACGAGGCCAATCCGCCCCGGGGGGAGTTCGTGCTGGTGGTGGAGGGCGCGCCGGAGACAGCGGCGGCCGCCCCCGCCCCGGAGGACGCCCTGGCGCGGGTGGCGGAGCTGCGGGAGCAGGGGCTATCCCTGCGGGATGCCGTCAAGCAGGCGGCCAAGGAGACCGGCCTGCCCAAAAACGAGCTGTATGACCGGGCCGTGGGGAAGCATGTCGAAGCGTAATATCCTATTTTAGAATTATCTGGAATTTTGTATATTACAAATAGTATTAGTCGAAGGAGAAAATACCGGGCCGAATTTGCTCGAAACAGGGGCCCGTGCAAAAAGTAAAACTCCCTTGCTTTTCAAGAAAAGCAAGGGAGTTTTACTCTATGAAACAAAAAATTACTTCATCTGGAGCTCACGGATACAGTTGGGACAGACGTTCTTGCCCTTGAAATTGATCACATCCTTGGCGTCATCGCAGAAAACACAGGCGGGCTGGTACTTTTTCAGTACGATCGAGGCCCCATCCACGTAGATTTCCAAGGAATCCTTCTCTGCAATGTCCAGTGTGCGGCGCAGCTCAATGGGGAGCACGATCCGCCCCAGCTCGTCCACCTTGCGCACAATGCCAGTCGACTTCATAAAACAGTTACTTCCTTTCCCTGCTAATATCCATATATTTCCGCAATTCTCTACAAACTGACATTATTATAACATATCGTATTGGATTGTCAATCGGAATCTGGAAATCTTTCCGGGGCCGCCGGCTTTTTGCCCCGCCGCCGCCGGCAGGCATGTTTCCCCCGGACAGCCCGTATATATGGGAGGAGAAAGGAGGCGGCCGGCATGGCGATGGCGGTGATCTGGACGGGGATGGTGGCGGCATCCATCCTCTGCGGCCTGGCCACGGGAAACGGGCCGGCGGTGGCGGCGGCGGCCATGGAGGGGGCGGCCGCCGCGGTGGAGCTGTGCCTGTCCATGGCGGGGGTGCTCTGCCTGTGGATGGGGGTGATGGAGATCATGAAGCGCTCCGGCCTGTCGGAGGGGCTGTCCCGGCTGCTGCGGCCGGTGCTCCGCCGGCTCTACCCCGACTTCGCCCGGGACAGGGCGGTGATGGACAGCATCTCGGCCAACGTGTCGGCCAACCTGCTGGGCCTGGGCAACGCGGCCACCCCCCTGGGCATCCAGGCGGCCCGGCTCATGAGCCGCCGCTCCCCCGGCCGGGCCTCCGACTCCCTGTGCATGCTGGTGGTATGCAACACCGCCTCCATCCAGCTCATCCCTACCACCGTGACCTCAGTGCGGCTGGCCGCCGGGTGTGAGACCCCCTTCGACATCCTGCCCGCCGTTTGGCTGGCCTCCGCCCTGTCGGTGGCGGCGGGGATCACCGCGGCCAAGGTGTTTGGACGTATCTGGAGGGACTGACATGAGCCTGTTTTTCACCATGCTGGTGCCCCTGATCATGGCCGCCGTGGCCCTGTACGGCATGGCCCGCCGGGTGGACGTGTACGACGCCCTGGTGCAGGGGGCCGGGGAGGGCCTGGGGGTGCTGGCCCGCATCGTGCCGCCCCTGATCGGCCTGCTGACGGCGGTGTACATGCTCCGGGCCTCCGGCGCCCTGGAGCTGGCCGCCCAGGCCCTCTCCCCCGTGCTCTCTCTCCTGGGCATCCCGCCGGAGACGGTGGGGCTGCTGCTGGTGCGGCCGGTGAGCGGCTCCGCCGCCCTGGGGGTGGGGGCGGAGCTGATTGCCACCTACGGCCCCGACTCCGCCGTGGGCCGCACGGCGGCGGTGATGCTGGGCTCCACCGAGACCACCTTCTACACCATCGCCGTCTACTTCGGCGCGGCGGGCATCGTCAAGACCCGCTACGCCGTCCCCGCCGCCCTGTGCGCCGATCTGGCCGGCTTCCTGGCCGCAGCCTGGGCCGTGCGGGTGATCTTCGGATAGACAACGCGCGGGCGGCCATATGATATGGCCGCCCGCGCCTGTTGTCCGTCTTACACAAATTCGTAGTCGGCGAACTTGTCCTCGCCCTGCTTGTTGTCCTTGGTCTCACCCACGAAAGTGCCCATCACATGGCAGTCGGGGCAGTAGCCGAACTCCTCGTCGCTGCTGCCCTCCAGCTCATAGCGGTACTTCTTGCCGCACTGCGGGCACTGGTAGAAAAAGTAATAGGTTCCCCAGGTCATGCTTCCGTCTCCTCCTTCTCCTTCTGGATCTCGGCCCGCCGGGCGTCCCGGACGGCGATGGTCTCCGCCAGGGTCTTTTTCGGCCGGGCGTTCATGGTCTCCCGCCACCGGAGCAGCCAGGCGCGCAGCGTCTCCAGCCCCTCCTCGGTGAGGGGGAACTCCTGCGTCTCCTCCACCCTGCTGTCCCGGAGGCTCCACGGCCCCTCCCACACCTGGGCGGTGAGGTGGGGGTCCTCCCCCGTGTCCGGCTCCACCCGGCAGCGCAGGGCGCCGCCGCTGGCCGTCCAGAAATTGCCGTTCTCAAAGTGGGAGAGCACCGGCAGAAACAGCTCCTCGTCCATCCTGTCCTCCTCATACGCAAAAAGGATGGTATGATCATACCACCCTTTCGCGCATTTTTCAATTCTCGCTGTACCGGGAGAGGAACTGCCGGGTGCGCTCCTCCCTGGGGTGCTCGATCACCTGCCGGGCGTCCCCCTGCTCCACGATCACGCCGCCGTCCATGAAGATCACCTGGTCGGCCACGTCCCGGGCAAAGGCCATCTCGTGGGTGACGATGATCATGGTGGTCTTCTCCTCCGCCAGGGAGCGGATCACCTTGAGCACCTCGCCGGTGAGCTCGGGATCCAGGGCGGAGGTGGGCTCGTCAAAGCACAGGATGTCCGGGTGGAGGGCCAGGGCCCGGGCGATGGCCACCCGCTGCTGCTGCCCGCCGGAGAGCTGGTGGGGGTAGTGCCCCGCCCGGTCGGCCAGGCCCATGCGCGAGAGCAGCTGCCGCCCCTGTTCCTCAATCTCGGCATAGAGCTGCTTGTGGTTCTGTTTGAAGTCCTCCCGCTCCTTGGCCAGCAGCCGGCCCGCCAGGGTCACGTTCTCCAGGGCGGTGTACTGGGGAAAGAGGTTGAAGGACTGGAACACCAGCCCGAAGTGGAGCCGCTTGCGGCGCACCTCGCTCTCCCGCTGGGTGGCCGGGTCTGCGGCGTCGAAGAGCACCTGCCCCCCCACCGTGATGCGCCCCTGGTCGGGCCGCTCCAGAAAGTTGAGGCACCGCAGCAGGGTGGTCTTGCCGCTGCCCGAGGAGCCGATGATGGCCAGGGCCTGGCCCTGCTCCAGCTCAAAGCTGATATTCTCCAGCACGCGGGTCTTTCCGAACCGCTTCTGGATGCCCTCTGCCTGCAATATTGCCATGTCCCCGCCTCCTCCTACACCCGGAAATAGTTGAGTTTCTTTTCCAGCCAGTTGAACAGGATGGTCAGCACACCCACGAACACCAGGTAGAACACCGCGGTGTAGAAGAAGGGCCAGACCAGGCCCCCGTTGGTGCGGAAGGTGCTGCCGGCCCGGATCAGCTCCACCACGCCGATGGTGTTGGCCAGGGAGGTGTCCTTCACCAGGGTGATGATCTCATTGGACATGGGGGGCACCACCCGTTTGACCATCTGGAGCAGGGTGACGCGGAAAAAGATCTGCCCCCGGGTCATGCCCAGCACCTGTCCGGCCTCCCGCTGGCCCTGGGGCACGCCCTGGATGCCGCCCCGGTAGATCACCGAGAAGTAGCAGGCGTAGTTGATCACGAAGGCCACCACGGTGGCGGTGATCCGCCCCTGGGTGCCGGAGCCCCAGGGGTTGGTTCCCATGACCATGCCGGGCACGTAGAAAATAACCGCCAGCTGAAGCATCAGGGGGGTGCCCCGGATAATCCACACCACCACGTCCACCAGGGCGCTTACGGGCCGCAGCCCGGCCAGTACGCGGAGCCACGCCGGACTGTCCGCCCGAGCCAGCCCCCGGAAGGGCGCCCACTTGCTCATGGAGCCCAGGGCCACCAACAGCCCAAGGGGCAGGGCGAATACCAGGGTCAGGGCGAAGATCTCCGCCGAGGTGCCAAAGCCCTCCAGCAGGGTGCGCGTCACCGTCCAAAACATGTCCATCCCTCATTCCGTCTGTGTTCCGGCAGGGCCGGTCAAAGGCAGAGGGCGTCTTGCAACGCCCCCTGCCTTTGTGCTCTCTTGTTTCCGTCCCTTACTCCTGGGGGACGATGTTGTCGGAGATGCCGTACTGCTCGGCCAGCTCCGCGATGGTGCCGTCGTCGTAAAGCACCTTGAGCTGCTCGTTGATGAAGTCGGTGAGGTCAGAGCCCTTGCGGCAGCCCACGCCGTAGTCCTCCTCGGTGAGGCGGACGGTGTAGGTCAGGTCGGGGTAGCTGGTGCCCTCGCCGATCATGGCGCCGGCCATGAGCAGATCCACGATGCAGGCGTCGGAGGTGCCGGAGCTGACCTCCATCAGGGCGGTGGCCTGGTCGGACACGGACACATAGGTCAGGCCCGCCTCCTGGGCCGCGGCCTCGCCGGCGGAGCCGGCCTCCACGGCGAAGTTCAGGCCGGACAGGCTCGCCGCGTCCTGGTAGTCCCCGGCCACGTCGGCCTTGAGCACCACCACCTGGGCGTTGGTGGCATAGGGGTTGGTGGCGGAGGCGCCGCCCGTGATCTCGTCGGTGATGGTCATGCCGTTCCACAGGCAGTCCACCGTGCGGCTGTCCAGCTCCATCAGCTTGTTGTTCCAGTCGATGACGCTGAACTCCACGTCCACGCCCAGGGCCTCGGCCACCTTGCGGGCCAAGTCGGCGTCAAAGCCGATCCACTCGCCGTTCTCATCCTGGTAGTCCATGGGGGCGAACTCGGTGATGCCCACCACCAGGGTGCCCTTCTCCTGGATGTAGGCCACGTCGCTCTCGGCGGCGGGGGTCTCGCTGGTCTGGGCGGCGGTGTTCTCCGCCGCGGGGGACTCGGAGCTGCCCGCCGGGGTGTCCGCGGTGCTGGTAGTGCCGCCGCCGCAGGCGGCCAGGGACAGGGTCAGGCCCAGAGCCAGGGCCAGCGCAGTCAGTTTCCGTTTCATATCCATCTTCCTCCAAACTGCAAGAGTGTTGTCGCTTTCGTATATTACCACACTAAAGTGCTGTTGTAAAGAGGAAATCCCGAAAATTTTCCCACCGGCAAAAAACGGGGCCCCGCGGTATAGAACCGCCCTGGATTCCACATCCTCTGAAACAGAGATTTGCAAACGGAGGCGTGATACCTGATGAAACAACTGGCCGCGGCCCTGCTGGCCGCCGCGTTCCTGATCCTCCCCGCCCGGGCCGCGGAGCAGCCGGCGGCGGGCGCCGCCGCCGTGGACGCCGGCGCGGCGGTGCTGATGGAGAAGGAGACGGGCACGATTTTATATGAGCAGAACCCCCACGACAAGCTGGAGCCCGCCAGCGTCACCAAGGTGATGACCCTGCTGCTGGTGCTGGAGGCGGTGGACGACGGCCGCCTGGCCCTGGACGACATGGTGTCCGTCTCGGCCCACGCCGCATCCATGGGCGGCTCCCAGGTGTATCTGAAGGAGGGGGAGCAGATGAGCGTGGACGACATGCTCAAGGCGGTGGCGGTGGTGTCGGGCAACGACGCCGCCGTGGCCCTGGCCGAGCACCTGGCGGGCAGCGAGGAGGCCTTTGTCTCCCTGATGAACCAGCGGGCGGCGGAGCTGGGCATGGCGGACACCTGCTTTGTCAACTGCACCGGCCTGCCGGCGGCGGGGCACCTGACCTCCGCACACGACATCGCCGTCATGAGCCGGGCGCTGCTCCAGCACCCCAGGATCCGGGACTACACCACCATCTGGATGGACTCCATCCGGGGCGGGCAGTTCCAGCTGGCCAACACCAACAAGCTCATCCGCTTCTACGAGGGGGCCACCGGCCTGAAAACCGGCTCCACCGACTCGGCGGGCTACTGCCTGTCCGCCTCGGCGGAGCGGGAGGGCATGGAGCTCATCGCCGTGGTGCTCAAGGCGGACACCTCGGAGAAGCGGTTTGAGGCGGCTAAGAGCCTGCTCAGCTACGGCTTTGCCAACTACACCCTCACCGATGTCTACCCCAGCCAGGCCCTGCCCCCCGTCGACGTGCTGCTGGGGGAGGCGGACACGGTGCAGCCCGTGCTGGCCCAGTCCAGCCGCATCCTGGTGGAAAAGGCCCGGCTCAACGAGATCACCACCGAGCTGCGGCTGTGCCAGGACGTGGAGGCTCCGGTGGAGGAGGGGCAGAAGCTGGGCGAGATGGCGGTCTATGTGGGCGATGAGGTGCAGCAGACCATCCCCATCGTGGCCGACCGGGCGGTGGCCCGGCTCACCCTGCCCGGCATCTTCTCCCGGTTCCTGAAAACCCTGTTCATGGCCGGCTGAGGCCGGAGACCCCGGTTCGACATCCTTCGCGGGAGGGGCGGCTTTGCCGCCCCTCCCGTCTGCGCAGGTTCCCCAAATGGCCGCTGCTGCCACCTGCTGAAATTTTACACTGGTTTTTCATACATGTCTTGACTATACGGTTCGCTTGTTGTATAATTTACACAAATAATTTCCATTGCTTTTGGAGTTATTTTATCACCAATGACAAGGATCTCTGGTTTACTCCCCCTTGATTTTGGAGATTTTTGCCAATAAGGAGTGTTACCTATGGCTTTTACAAAGGATAATGAGGCCCTGGCGCAGTTTTCTGCCGGGGATTCTGTCCGCGCGCAGGAGTTCATGGGCGCCCACCCCGCCGTCCGGGACGGCCAGGAGGGCTGGGTGTTCCGTGTCTGGGCCCCCCACGCCAAGCAGGTGGCCGTTATGGGCGATTTCAACGGCTGGAGCGAGGATGCCAACCCCATGGAGCCCCTGGACGGCGGCGTCTGGGAGGTCTTTATTCCCGGCCTGCAGCAGTATGACACCTATAAATACGCCGTCCACACCCCCTCCGGCCGGGTGCTGGCCAAGGCCGACCCCTACGCCTTCCACGCCGAGACCCGCCCCGGCAACGCCTCCAAGCTGTACGACCTGTCCGGCTACCAGTGGGGCGACCAGAGCTGGATGGACTACCGGGCCAAGAACCCCATATACAGCCGCCCGCTGAATATTTATGAAGTCCACCTGGGCTCCTGGCGGCGCACCGGCGACGACCAGATGCTCTCCTACCGGGACATCGGCAAGTACCTGGTGCCCTACGTGAAGGAGATGGGCTTCACCCATGTGGAGCTGCTCCCCGTCACCGAGCACCCCCTGGACGCCTCCTGGGGCTATCAGTGCACCGGCTATTTCGCGGCCACCAGCCGCTTCGGCACCCCTCACGACTTCATGTGGCTGGTGGATCAGCTCCACCAGGCCGGCATCGGCGTGATCCTGGATTGGGTGCCCGCCCACTTCCCCAAGGACGCCTTCGGCCTGTACGAGTTCGACGGGGAGGCCTGCTACGAGTACGCCGATCCCCGCAAGGGGGAGCACGCCGACTGGGGCACCCGGGTGTTCGACTACGGCCGGTATGAGGTGCGCTCCTTCCTGTTCTCCTCCGCCCTGTTCTGGCTGGAGCAGTATCACATCGACGGCCTGCGGGTGGACGCGGTGGCCTCCATGCTCTACCTGGACTACGGCCGGCAGGACGGCCAGTGGGTGCCCAACGTGTTCGGCGGGCACGAGAACCTGGAGGCGGTGGACTTCCTCCAGGCCCTGAACACCCACATCTTCAACGCCCACCCCGACGTGATGATGATCGCCGAGGAGTCCACCGCCTGGCCCCGTGTGTCCCACCCGGTGGGGGAGGGCGGCCTGGAGGGCGGCCTGGGCTTCAACCTGAAATGGAACATGGGGTGGATGAACGACATCCTCCACTACATCAAGCTGGATCCCTATTTCCGCCAGTACAACCACAAGGACATCACCTTCTCCTTCTTCTACGCCTTCTCGGAGAACTTCGTGCTCCCCCTGTCCCACGATGAGGTGGTGCACATGAAGGGCTCCCTCATCAACAAGATGCCGGGCACCGACGAGGAGAAGTATGCCGGCGTGCGGGCCTTCTACACCTACATGCTCACCCATCCGGGCAAGAAGCTGCTGATGATGGGCAGCGAGTTCGGCCAGTGGAACGAGTGGCACTACGAGCACTCCCTGGACTGGCACCTGCTGGACATGGACAACGAGGACGGGGAGCGGCACCGGAAGCTCCAGGCCTTCTTCAAGGCGGTCAACGCCTTCTATCTGGAGCACCCGGAGCTGTGGGAGCTGGACTTCTCCTGGGAGGGCTTCGAGTGGATCGAGGCCGACGACAACCAGGCCAACACCATCGCCTTCCTCCGCAAGGACAAGAAGGGCAACCCCCTGGTGGTGGTGTGCAACTTCTCCCCCGTGGATCGGACGGGCTATACCATCGGCGTGCCGGCAGCCGGCACCTACACCTGCCTGTTCAGCACCGACGACCCCGCCTTCGGCGGCGCGGGCCGGGGCGACCAGGCGCCGGTGAAGAGCCAGTACAATCCCTGCCACGGCAAGGAGCAGTCCATCACCCTGGCCCTGCCGCCCATGAGCGCGGCCGTCTACAAGTGCACCCGCAAGTTCCCGCCCCGCCGCAAGAAGGCGGAGGCCGCCCCCAAGGCGGAAAAGGCCGCCAAGGGCACCAAGTCCAAAAAGACGGCCCTGGCCGCCAAGGGGTCGAAAAAGCTGCCCGCCAAGGCGGAAAAAGCCCCGCTGCCCAAGAAAGCGGAGAAGGCCCCGCTGCCCAGGAAGGCCGAGAAAGCGCCTCTCCCCAGAAAGGCGGAGAAGGCCCCCGTGCCCGCCAAGGCCGAAAAACCGGCCAAGAGCCCCAAGAAGGCGTAAGCCTATCCCATCGCGGATTTCCAGTTCAAACGCTGAGGTGATAAGAAGTGAAAAAGGAATGTGTCGCCATGCTGCTGGCAGGGGGACAGGGCAGCCGTCTCCACGCCCTCACCAGCCACGTGGCCAAGCCCGCGGTACCGTTTGGAGGAAAGTACCGCATCATCGACTTCCCGCTGTCCAACTGCATCAACTCCGGCATTGACACGGTGGGCGTGCTCACCCAGTACCGGCCCCTGGAGCTCAACGCCTATATCGGCAACGGCGAGCCCTGGGATCTGGATCGCTCCTACGGCGGCGTCCACATCCTGCCCCCCTATATGCGGGAGGGCGAGAAGGGCACCTGGTACAAGGGCACGGCCAACGCCATCTATCAGAACATCAACTTCCTGGAGACCTACGACCCCGAATACGTGCTCATCCTCTCCGGCGACCACGTGTACAAGATGGACTATGCCCAGATGCTCCGCCGCCACAAGGAGGCGGAGGCGGCCTGCACCATCGCGGTGCTGGAGGTTCCCATGGCGGAGGCCCCCCGCTTCGGCATCATGAACGTGGATGAGAACGACGACATCTACGAGTTTGAGGAGAAGCCCAAGAAGCCCAAGAGCAACCTGGCCTCCATGGGCATCTACATCTTCACGTGGAAAAAGCTGCGGGAGTATCTGGTGGCCGACGAGGCGGATGAGAAGAGCTCCAACGACTTCGGCAAGAACATCATCCCCGCCATGCTGAACGCCGGCGAAAAGATGACCGCCTACCGCTTCCAGGGCTACTGGAAGGACGTGGGCACCATCGACTCCCTGTGGGACGCCAATATGGATATGCTCTCCCCGGACAACGGCATTGATCTGTACGATAACGAGTGGCCCATCTACGCCCGCACCCCCATCCGTCCCCCCCACTTCATGGGCAAGGATGCCAGGGTGACCCACTCCATGGTCACCAGCGGCTGTGAGGTCTACGGCACGGTGGAGAACTCGGTGCTCTTCCACTCTGTCATTGTGGAGGAGGGCGCGGTGGTGCGCTACTCCATCCTCATGCCCGGCACGGTGGTGAAGAAGGGTGCCGTGGTGGAGTACGCCATCGTGGCCGAGGAGTCGGTCATCGGCGAGAACGCCCGGGTGGGCGCCTCCCCCGACGGCAGCGAGGACTGGGGCATCGCCGTCATCGCCCAGCATCTGAGCATCGGCCCCAGCGCCGTGGTCTCCCCCAAGGCCATGATTACCCGTAACGTGAAAGGAGGTGGGGTGAAATGATGAAGACTCTGCACGGCATCATCTTCGCCTACCTTTCCAACCCGGATCTGCGGGAGCTGACCCAGAACCGCAACACCTGCTCCATCCCCTACGGCGGCCGGTACCGGGTGATCGACTTCATGCTCTCCAACATGGTCAACGCCGGCATGTCCGACGTGGGCCTCATTGTGGACGCCAACTATCAGTCCCTGCTGGATCACGTGGGCTCCGGCAAGGACTGGGATCTCTCCCGCAAGCACGGCGGCCTGCGCATCCTCCCCCCCTTCGGCTACTCCGCCGGCAAGCGGGAGGGCGCCTACCGGGGCCGCATGGACGCCCTGGCCGGCGTGCGCTCCTACCTCCAGAACATCCGGCAGGACTACGTGGTGCTGGCCGGCGGCGATCTGGCGGTGAACCTGCCCCTCAACGACATCTTTGAGGCTCACATGCGCAACGACGCGGACATCACCGCCGTGTGCACCAGCCGCCCCCTGGGCTCCCCCAAGAACTGCGACTACTTCACCATCGGCGCCGGCGGGCGCATCACCGACGTGTCGGTGCATCCCCCCATCGCCCAGGGTTGCGAGTCCCTGGAGGTCTACGTACTGTCCAAGGAGCTGCTGCTCTCCCTGGTGGATCACTGCGCCGCCCACAACATCCCCTCCTTCAGCACCGGCGTGCTCCAGGGCATGGTGGGCCAGCTGAAGATCTGCCCCTACGTGTTTGACGGCTACGCCGCCCGGCTCCAGTCGGTGGCGGGCTACTTCGCCCGCAGCATGGATCTGCTGGATCCCGCCGTGCGCGCCGATCTCTTCGCCCCCGAGCGCCCCGTGCGCACCAAAGACCGCTCCGATCCCTCCACCTATTACGGCCCCGAGGCCAAGTCGATCAACTCCCTGGTGGCCGACGGCTGCATCATCGAGGGCGAGGTGGAGAACTCCATCCTCTTCCGCGGCGTGCGGGTGGAGAAGGGCGCCAAGGTGTCCGGCTGTGTGCTCATGCAGGGCACCACCATCCAGGCCGGCGCGGTGCTCAAGTACGCCATCACCGACAAGAACGTCCGGGTCAACCCGGGCCGGATGCTGATGGGCCACAATACCTATCCGCTGTCCATTGCGAAAAACGAGATCGTGTGAGGACTCTAGGGGGGACGTTGTCCCCCCTAGATACAAAACCGCCGCGCCGCTGTGCGGCACAGCGGTTTTGATACCCCCCTCTCCCCCGCACAGCGGGGGAAGCCCTGGCCGCCGCGGCCAGGGGTATCGGTGTGCTCCGCAGGCACATGTCCTGCTCCGCACATCCCTTCCATTGATTTCCGCCGCAAGCGGCGGAAACTCTGCGAGGCTATGAGGACAGCCCCCTCTCCCCTGTAGGGGCGCACCTATGTGTGCGCCCGTGTTCCCGGGCGGGCCGACACACAGGTCGGCCCCTACACCCCACTGATGCGTGATCCTCTGTGATTATCTTGACATAAGGAGAGCCTATGAACATCTTATTTGCCACCTCTGAGTGCGCGCCCTTCATCAAGACCGGCGGACTGGCCGACGTGGCCGGGGCCCTGCCCAAGGCCCTGGCCCGGGACGGCCACGACGTGCGGGTCATCCTCCCCCTCTACGAGGGCATCGGGGAGGAGTGGCGCAGCCAGATGACCTATCTCCAGTGCTTCCACATCACCCTGGCCTGGCGTACCCCCTACTGCGGCCTGTTTGAGCTCAAGCGGGACGGGGTCACCTACTGGTTCGTGGACAACGAGTACTACTTCAAGCGCTCCAACATCTACGGCCACTATGACGACGGCGAGCGGTTCGCCTACTTCTCCCGGGCCGTGGTGGAGAGCATGGGCCATCTGGACTGGCACCCCGACGTGCTCCACTGCAACGACTGGCAGACCGCCCTGGTGCCCATCTACCTGCTGGAGGAGCGCCACCGCATCCCCCAGCTCTATGACACCAAGAGCGTGTTCACCATCCACAACATCGAGTACCAGGGCCGCTACGGCAGCCAGACCCTGAAGGATCTGTTCGGCCTCAACGCCGGCTACCTCAACCCCCACATGCTGGAGTACCACGGGGACGTGAACCTGATGAAGGGGGCCATCTACGCCGCCGACTACGTCACCACCGTCTCCCCCACCTACGCCGACGAGCTGCAGTACAGCTTCTACGCCCACGGGCTGGAGGGGGTCATCACCGACAACCGCCACAAGCTGCGGGGCATCCTCAACGGCATCGACACCGAGCTGTACGACCCTTGGCGGGACAAGGGGCTGACCAAGTTCTTCTCCTACAAGCAGATGGCGGGCAAGAAGAACTGCAAGGCCGCCCTGCAGCAGATGAGCGGCCTGCGGGAGAGCCCGGACACCCCCATCGTGGCCTGCGTGTCCCGGCTGGTGCGCCACAAGGGCTTTGATCTGGTCACCGCCGCCATCCACGACATCATGGGCATGGATGTGCAGATGATCGTGCTGGGCACCGGCGACTGGAACTATGAGGAGGCCTTCCGCCAGGCCCAGAACCAGTACCCCGGCCGCTTCGCCGCCCACATGATGTACTCCCCCAACCTGTCCACCGCCATCTACGGCGGCGCCGACATCTTCCTCATGCCCTCCATCTCCGAGCCCTGCGGCCTGAGCCAGATGATCGCCATGCGCTACGGCACCATCCCTCTGGTGCGGGAGACCGGCGGCCTGAAGGACTCTGTCATCCCCTACAACAAGTTCACCGGGGAGGGCACCGGCTTCTCCTTCGCCAACATCAACGTGCAGGAGATGACCGGCGTGCTCTATGAGGCGGTGAGCCTCTACCACAACGACAAGAAGGCGTGGAAGGGCCTGCAGAAGAACGCCATGACCGCCGACTTCTCCTGGGATCGCTCGGCCAGGGCCTACGAGGAGATCTACGGCTGGATTACGGGAAAATAATCCAGTTTTACACATTCCTTACCATACTCTTTCTTGACAGTTCAGTATTTCCCGTGATAGAATGGGCGCTCCGCAGGGGGTTGCACCCCTTGCGGGGCGTTCCTGTGTAGATCTCATCTGATAGGAGATGTCTGTGTTGCATAACTATACCAAAAAGGAGCTGATGACCCTCATCACCGGCAAGCTGCGCCGCAACTTCGGCCGGGACGTGGAAGAGGCCACCAGCCAGCATATGTTCAAGGCCTGCGCCATGGTGCTGCGGGACATCATGTCCGAGCGGCAGATGAAGTCCGCCGACAAGGTGGTGGCGGAGCACCAGCGCCAGGTCCACTACCTGTCCCTGGAGTTTCTGATGGGCCGCTCCCTGATGAAAAACGCCTACAACCTGGGAGTGGTGGAGCCGCTGAAGCAGGCCATCGAGGGCCTGGGCTTCTCCGCCGCCGACCTGTTCGAGGCCGAGCCCGACGCCGGCCTGGGCAACGGCGGCCTGGGCCGCCTGGCGGCCTGCTACCTGGACTCCATGACCACCCTGGAGATCCCCGCCACCGGCTACTCCATCTGCTACGAGCTGGGCATCTTCAAGCAGAAGATCGTGGACGGCCAGCAGGTGGAGCTGCCCGACAACTGGCTGGGCCTGGGCGACGCCTGGCTCATTCCCAAGATGGACGAGGTGGAGGAAGTCCGCTTCGGCGGCACGGTGGAGGACGACTGGGACAGCCAGGGCCGCCACCAGATCAAGCACACCGGCTATGACACGGTGCTGGCCGTGCCCCGGGACATGGAGATTGCCGGCTACAAGACCGAGCACGGCAACACCCTGCGCCTGTGGGATGCCAAGAGCCCCACGCCGGTGGACATGAGCCTGTTCTCCTCCGGCCAGTACCTGAAGGCGGTGGAGCAGAAGGCCATGGCCGAGTCCATCTCCAAGGTGCTCTACCCCGAGGACAACCACTACGAGGGCAAGTCCCTGCGCCTGAAGCAGCAGTACTTCTTCGTCTCCGCCACCATCCAGTCCATCGTGCGCAAGCACCGGGCGGAGTACGGCACCCTGCGCAACTTCCACCTCAAGCACGTCATCCAGATCAACGACACCCACCCCACCCTGGCCATCCCGGAGCTGATGCGCATCCTGCTGGACGAGGAGGGGTACGGCTGGGACGAGGCGTGGTACATCACCACACACACCATCGCCTACACCAACCACACCGTCATGGCCGAGGCGCTGGAGCGCTGGCCCCAGCAGCTCATTGAGCGGTGGCTGCCCCGCATCTGGCAGATCCTGAAGGAGATCAGCGGCCGCTATCAGGATGCCCTGACCACCTACTTCCACGGCGATCTGTCCAAGGTGGCCCCCATGGCCATCATCTGGGGGGGCGAGGTGCGCATGGCCAACCTGTGCGTGTGCGCCTGCTTCAAGGTCAACGGCGTGTCCGCCCTCCACTCGGAGATTCTCAAGAAGGACGTGTTCCACGACGCCTACGTCCGCACCCCCGACAAGTTCACCAACGTGACCAACGGCATCGACCACCGCCGCTGGCTCTCCGAGAGCAACCCCGCCCTGGACGCCCTGATCCAGGAGTGCTGCGGCAAGGACAAGTACCTGCTCAAGCCCGAGGCGCTGAAGGAGCTGGAGAAGTTCCAGGACGACGCCGGCGTGCTCACCCGCCTGGGGGAGATCAAGGCGGCCAACAAGAAGGCCTTTGCCGCCTGGGTGCAGCGGGAGAGCGGCATCGTGCTCAACATCGACGCCATGTTCGACGTGCAGGTGAAGCGGCTCCACGAGTACAAGCGGCAGCTGCTCAACGTGCTGCACATCATCTACCTGTACCAGAAGCTGAAGGCGGATCCCCACTTCGACTTCACCCCCCGCACCTACCTGTTCGGCGCCAAGGCGGCCCCCGGCTACGCGGTGGCCAAGCGGATCATCCGTCTCATCAACTCCGTGGCCGACATGATCGCCAAGGATCCCATCTGCAAGGATCGGCTGCAGGTGGTGTTCCTGGAGAACTACCGGGTGAGCCTGGCGGAAAAGCTCATGCCCGCCAGCGAGCTCTCCGAGCAGATCTCCACCGCCGGCAAGGAGGCCAGCGGCACCGGCAACATGAAGTTCATGATGAACGGCGCGGTGACCATCGGCACCCTGGACGGCGCCAACGTGGAGATGCACCAGGTGCTGGGCGACGAGAACATCTTCCTCTTCGGCCTGAAGGCCCATGAGGTTGCCGAGATGAAGGAAAAGGGCTACAAGTCCTATGAGTACTATGTCCACAACCCGGAGCTGCGGGCCGTGGTGGATCAGCTCAATGTGGGCTTCGGCGACGGCGTGACCTATGAGGACATCGCCCGCCGGCTGCTCTTCGGCGACGGCGGCATGGCCGACGAGTACCTGCTGCTGGCCGACTTCGAGAGCTACCGGGACGCCCACGTCCGGGCGGGCCTGGCCTACCGCGATCCCAAGCGGTGGAACAAGATGGCTCTCATGAACATCGCCCGATCCGGCATCTTCGCCGCCGACCGCTCCATCCGGGACTACGCCCGGGACATCTGGAACGTGCCGGTGCGCGCCATCAAATAAGGATTCTCCCACCATGGGCGGCCCCTGCGGGCCGCCCTTTTTGCTCCCGCTTTTTTTCGCTTTCGATGCAATCATTTCCCCCTCTGCGCCGCTATTCTAAATAGAAGGGAGTGAACAGCATGCCCACGCTGAACGGCGTCCCCCTCTCCTGCGAGGAGATCCTGGATCGCTACGGCGCCCTGGTGTACCGTCTGGCGGTGCAGGGCACCGGCAGCCCTGTGGACGGGGAGGACGTGGCCCAGGAGGTGTTCGTGAGCCTGATCCAGTCCGACCCCCGCTTTACCGACGAGCTGCACCTGCGCGCCTGGCTGGTGCGGGCCACGGCCAACCGGTGCAGGAGCTGGGGCACCTCCGCCTGGCGGCGGCACACCGTCCCCCTGGCGCAAGGGTGGGACGCCCCCGCCCCCTCGCCGGAGGGCCTGGGCGTGCTGGAGGCGGTGGCCGCCCTGCCCGCCAAGTACCGCTGGCCGGTGTACCTCCACTATATCGAGGGGTACACCGCCGAGGAGATCGGCACCATCCTCCGCTGTCCCCGGAACACAGTGCTCTCCCGGCTCCAGCGGGCCAGGAAGAAGCTGAAAGACGCGCTGAAGGAGGAATGGACATGAGCCGTGTCAATGACTACCGCAGGGCCATGAACGGCCTGCGCCCCTCCCCTGACTGGCGGCGGCGCACCCTGGCCGCCATGGAGGAGGCCGCCGCAGGCACGCGCCGGGCCCGGCCCGCCCGCCATCCCCTCCGCTGGGCCGCAGCCGCGGCGGTGTTTGTGGCGGTCTTTTTGGGGGCCGTGTGGTGGAACCTGCCCCGGCAGGGGACGGTGGCACCCGTCCACACCCCCGGCGTGGCCCGCACTCCCGCGCCGGCCTACACCCCACCCGACGACGTGTGGTTCCTGCCCGACGCCGCCTACTGGCTCGGCTCCACCTTCAGCATGACCTATTTCCCCTCCGACCGCACGGCGGCTCCCGATGCCGGGCGCTATCTGGATGCCTTCCCCAGCCTGCCGGTCTACGACAACCGAACCACCGGCCTGGATGACGTCCGCCCCATCGGGCAGCGGGTGGCCGGGGCCCTGGGCACCGCCGTGGTGAGCGACAGCTGGGACGCGGGGGAGGGCTGCGGCCGCTACCAGGCCGTCCTGGCCGACGGCTCGGAGCTCACCCTCCAGGGCCGCACCGATCTCCACGTGGAGCTGCCCCCCGGCGCGGACGCGGGCACCGTTCAAAGGGCGCTCGAAGCCCTGAACACCCCCGCCGGGGAGAGTGAATTGGAGCAGGAGTTCCTGGCGGAGGCTCTTCTGGACATGAGCTATGCCGAGGATCTGTCCTACTGCGACTGTACGGTCATTCCGGAGGCATACACCCGCCATTCCATCCGCCCCGCAGAGGAGGCCGTGGCCCTCTTCCTCTCCGGCGACTACTGGAGCGCCATGCATACGGCCTACCCGGAGCAGGCGGAGATTCTGGAGGTGCGCCTGACCTATCTGACCGAGCCCTATATGGAGCAGCTCCAGCCCGTCTACGCCATTTACTTCACCCAGGACTATTGGGAGGTTTATGAGGACGGCACAAACTGGATGGGTTCGGATTACGCCGCGTGGCCCGCAGGGATGATCCCGGCGGCGGTGGCCTATGTCCCCGCGGTGGAGGGGCTAACCTTCCAATACCGCTCCGATGAGGGGAGGGATCTCCACCGCACGCCTGCCGTCACGGATGACGTGTGGAGCCTGTCCGACGCCGGGGGCTGGATCACCATCGTGGAGGATCCCGCCCAGCAGATGGGCGGCAACCCCACGCAGGGCCGCCTGGACGAGCTCACCGAGCTGCCGGTATACTACAACCAGAAGCCCACCGAGGGTCAGCAGACAATCCACATGGAGGCCCTGGCCGGGGAGCTGGGGCTGACCGTCACCTCCAGCCGATGGCATGAGGGCACGGCGGAGCCCTCCCAGGGGTGGTCTCCCTCCCTGTGGGCCGACTGCGCCGATGGCTCCACCCTCCGCCTCTACGGACTGTACACCCTGGATCTTCTGGGAGACGCGCCCCCGCCGGAGGCCCTGTACGGTCTGTACGATACAGCGGCGGACTCCGCCCTGTGGAGCACGGAGACTGCGGAGGAGTACAGCTACGACGGCACGCAAAGCACCAGCCGGATCTGGTTTTATGACGACCCCGGCGCCTCTCTGGAGCAGCAGCTCTACAACTACAGCTTCCTCCGCTTCTCCACCACGGAAAGCGGCGGCGCCCGGCTGATGCTTCCGCCTGCGTACATCTGGGACACCTATCCTATCTGCACGGCGGCGGAGGCGGTGGCCCAATTCCGCTCCGGCGACTACTGGAGCACCATGGAGACGGCCTATCCGGAGCGGGCGGAGATCCTGCAGGTCACGCTGGAGTACGCCGCTGAGGACTACCAGGCCTTCTTCCAGCCTGTGTACCGCATCCTCTTCACCCAGGACTACTGGGATGCCTATCTGGCCGAGTGGATGGGCGATGGGGCGGATGCCTCCCGCTTCACCGGGGTGGCCGCGGCCTACGTGCCCGCCGTGGACGGGCTGGACTTCCGCATGTACGCCAACGACACGGAGGTACACCGCACCCCCTCCTGAGCTTCTTCCGCAAATCGTCAGAAATCCGTCACGGTTTTTTCACACCTGCCCCTCCGCATTCTGGTATACTGCGGAAAAAAGGAGGGATCGCCAATGACAGAACAGGATGCCGCCGCCATCCGGCGGAAAACCGCCCGGCTGCTGGCCGCGGTGCTGCTGGGGCTGGCCCTGCTGGCCTTCGGGTGCTTCTGGTTCTGGTGCTCCCTGTTCGGCTGGCCGGCGGCGCTCCGCCACGGCAACCCCAACCTCAGCCCCCAGGCCGCGGCGGAGCAGCTGGAGAGCGGTGGCCTGGCCCGGCTGGAGGCGGGCGCCTATTACGAAGTGTCGGAGGGCTCCGGCCTGGGGGCGCTGCTCCAGGCGGACAGCTGGACTCCTGCGGAGTCCTTCCGGCCGGAGGGGGCGGAGCTGGCCCTCCGCTTTGGGGAGCGCTACGAGCTCTATCTCTGCGCCGACGGCCGGGCCGCCTTCTACGACGGCTACGCCCCCGGGGATATTCGGCTGTGGAGCTGCTACAGCCTCCCCGCCGAGGCGGTGGCCAACCTGGTGTCCACCCTGCCGGAGCGGGCTGTCTCCACCCAAGAGCCATACGGCACCTTCACCTATTAAACATACAGGCCCGGCCCCTGATGGGGGGCCGGGCCTCAGCGTGTCGAAAAAGCGGCAAAGCCGCTTTTTCGAGAAAGATTGCATGGTGGAAGGGGTTCGTTTTCTTGCGAAAAAGTCACCCCTTTCACCATGAGAAGTGTCATTTCCGACGCACATGTCGCCGGAAATGACGGATTTTGATTTGATTCCTGCGGCTGCGACCGCAGGAACTCTGCGAGGCTTTTCCTCACGGAGGGTTTATCGACGGCCTGAGGCCCGGCCCCTGATGGGGGGCCGGGCCTTGACTTTATATCCAGCGGGGCATAGAATAATTGCAACTATACTCTGAGGTGACTGTTTCATGCCCGCTTATTTAGACAACGCCGCCACCACACGGGTCTGCCCCGAGGCCGCCCGGGCCGCCCTGGAGGCCATGACCGAGGGGTTCGGCAACCCCTCCGCCCGCTATGCCGCGGGTCAGGCCGCCGCCGCCCGAGTGGCGGAGCACAGGGCCGCCGTCGCCTGCCGCCTGGGCTGTGACCCGGCGGAGCTCACCTTCACCTCCTGCGGCACCGAGGGGGACAACTGGGCCGTTCGGGCCGCCGCGGAACACGGCAGGCGGCAAGGCAGGCACATCATCACCACCGCCATCGAGCACGCCGCCGTGCTGGAGCCGGTAAAGGCCCTGGCCGCCCAGGGGTATGAGGTGACCTATCTCAAGCCAGACCGGGCGGGCCGCGTGTCCGTGGACGAGCTGCGCGCCGCTCTGCGGGAGGACACGGTGCTGGTGTCCATGATGCTGGTGAACAACGAGCTGGGCACCCTCCAGCCGGTGGCCCAGGCCGCCCAGGCCATCCGGGACGCCGGCTCCCCCGCCCTGCTCCACTGTGACGCGGTGCAGGGGTTTCTGAAGGTGCCCTTCACCCCGGCCCGGCTGGGGGTGGATATGCTCACCCTCAGCGGCCACAAGCTCCGCGCCCCCAAGGGCATCGGCGTGCAGTACATCCGAAAGGGGCTGAACCTGAAGCCCCTGCTGCTGGGGGGCGGGCAGGAGAGCGGCCTGCGTTCCGGCACCGAGCCCACCGCCCAAATCGCCGCCCTGGCCGCCGCCTGCGATTCCTGGGGGGAGGACTATCCCGCTCGGATTGGGTCTCTGAAGGAATACGCCCTGGAGGCCCTCTCCGCCCTCCCCGGCCTGGAGATCGTCAGCCGGGGGGACGCCCCCCACATCTGCGCCGTGTCCCTGCCTGGCTACCCCAGCGAGATGCTGGTGCGGGCTCTGTCCGACCTGGGGGTGTATGTGTCCTCCGGCTCGGCCTGCCACAAGGGCAAACCCAGCCACGTGTTCGCCGCCCTGGGCCTGCCCAAGCGCACCCTGATGGGGGTGCTGCGCATCTCCTTCGGCCCGGACAACACCAGGGAGGACGTGGACGCCCTGGTGGACGGCCTGAAGCAGACCGCCGCCTCCCGCGTCAGTCTGTAATTCTGTCTGGAAAGGAGCCCTGCCCCATGCGTATCACGGTTTTGATCGAGAACTCCGCCCCCGAGGGGCTGGTTGCGGAGCACGGCCTGTCCTTTTACCTGGAGTACCGGGGCGGCCGCTATCTGCTGGACGCCGGGGAGTCCGGCGCCTTCCTGCTCAACGCCCAGCGGCTGGGGGTGGATCTGTCCCGGGTGGAGGCGGCCGCCCTGTCCCACGGCCACTACGACCACGGGGACGGCTTCACCGCCTTTTTCCGGGTGAACCGGACGGCGCAGATCTGCGCCCGGCCCGCGGTGGTAGAGGACGACGTGCTCCACGGGGAGCACGTGGGGCTCAACCCCGGCCTCTTCCGCCGCCACGCCCGCCGGTTTGATCTGGACGACGGCCCCCGGGCGCTGGTGGAGGGGCTCCACCTGATCCCCGACGCCGTCCGCCATGAGCAGTCCCTGGCGGCGGAGACGGCCGAAGGGCTGGTGGTGCTCAACTCCTGCTGCCACGCCGGCGTGGATCACATCCTGGACGGCATCCGTGTCCGCTTCCCCGGCCGGCCCATCCGGGCGGTGCTGGGGGGCTTCCACCTGATGGGGAAAGGCGGCACGGCCACCCTGGGCCCCGCGCCGGAGGAGGTGCGGGCCCTGGCCCGCCGCCTGCGGGACGAGCTGGACGTGAGGGAGATCTGCACCGGCCACTGCACCGGCGCCCCCGCATACGCCCTGCTGGCGGAGGAACTGGGAGGCCGCCTGCGCCCCCTCACCACCGGCGCGGTGTTTGAGTACCCCGACTGAAGCTGTAAAAATATCCGGGCAGAACCAAGGGTTCTGCCCGGATATTTTTACAGCTCCCGCTCCATTCTGATGTCGGAGAGTTGAAACCATTTGTCAGAATACGTCGTGTATTCAAATCCAAACTTCTCGTACAGGCTCAGGGCGGCTTTCAGCTTGTGGTTGGAGGTGAGCACCACCCGCTTCTGCCCGGCGTCCCGGGCGGCCTGGAGGGCGGCCTCCATCAGGGCATTCCCCACGCCCCGGCCCCGGTATGCCTCCCGAACCCCCAGCTTGAGCAGCTCGCACTGCCCCTCGCCCTGGAGCTCCACCATCACCATGCCCACGATCTCCTCCCCGCAGCGGGCCAGCAGTACCCGGCCTCCGTCGGCCACAAAGCGGTGGGGCTCGGCCAGCATCTCCAGATCCACCGGCTCCAGCAGATCATACTCCAGCAGCCAGGGCAGGGAGATGTCCTCCAGCGCCGGCTTGTAGCGCTCCTCAAAGTCGATAATCTCCACGGGCAGTCGCTCTTCCACAGGCCGCCCCTCCTTTGTCTGTATTTTGGGGGCTGCGCCCCTCTGGTTCTCTTATCATATCATTCCGCGCCTGTCCCGTCAACGGCGGTATTCCGGCAGTCCGCCCCCGGGATTGCTTGATTTTCCCTCGTTCACATTTAATTTACAACCGCACCTCTTGACATTTCCCCGGGACAGTGTTACATTATGTTTAGCACTCAAGGAGTATGAGTGCTAAAACTATGAAAGGGTGGCCGGAATGGATTTGACTGAACGAAAAAAGCGGATTCTCCGCGCCATCATCGAGAGCTATATCCAGTCGGCGGAGCCGGTAGGCTCCAAGGCCATCGCCTCCTCCATCGGCATGGAGGTATCCTCCGCCACCATCCGCAACGAGATGGCGGATCTGGAGGCCATGGGCCTGCTGGAGAAGCCCCACACCTCCGCTGGGCGCATCCCCTCTCCCAAGGGCTACCGGCTCTACGTCAACGAGCTGATGGAGGAGCACAAGCTCTCCCTGCAGGAGACCGAGCGCATGAACCAGGCCCTGCGCCTGAAGATGCAGGAGCTGGACCGGGTGCTGGATCAGGCGGGCCGGGTGGTGTCCCGGCTGACCAACTACCCCGCCTTCGCCCTCTCCTCCGGCATGGACAAGGTGACCATCCGGCGCTTTGACCTGCTGATGGTGGAGCACAACGCCTTCATCATTGTGGTGATGACCGACACCAACGTGGTGCGCAACCGGCTCATCCGCCTGCCCTCCGATCTGACGGAGGCCCAGCTGCAGATGCTCAACACCCTGCTGAACACCACCTTCACCGGCCTGACGCTGGCGGAGATCACCCCGGAGCTGATGCGGGTGGCCCAGCACGCCGCCGGCGAGGCCTATGGGCTCATCTCCCTGGTGGTGTCCTTCGCCATGGAGGTGCTGGAGGGCCTGGAGCAGCGCCGGGTGCATACCTCCGGCCTGGCCCATCTGCTGGAGCTGCCCGAGTACCAGAGCCTGGATCGGGCCCAGCCCCTGATGAGCTATCTGTCGGAGGACAGCGATCCCGCCCGCTTCCCCGTCCCCAAGGACGACCCCATGAAGATCCTCATTGGCCCGGAGAACGTGGCCGACGCCTTAAAGGACACCAGCGTTGTGGTGGCCAGCTATGACATCGGCGAGGGGATGCGGGGCGTCATCGGCGTGGTGGGCCCCACCCGCATGGACTATGCCAAGATAACCGCACGCCTGTCCTACCTGGCGGAGGGTCTCTCCCGGCTGTTCGGCCAGGGGGGAGCTGCCCCAGGGCAGGGACGACGAGAAATAGGAGATGATGACATCCCATGAGCGAGCAGAACGAGAAGAACGTGGAAAAGAACGAGGCCGCCGCTCCGGAGGCCGCTGACCAGGCCCAGGAGGCCGTCCAGCCCCAGGAGGAGCAGGCCGAGTCCCCCAACCCCCTGCTGGAGGAGCTGGAGACCCTGAAAAAGAACCTGAGCGACCAGGAGGACAAGTACCTCCGTCTGGCCGCCGAGTATGACAACTACCGCCGCCGCAGCCAGAAGGAGAAGGAGTCCGCCTGGGCGGATTCCAAGGCGGAGACCGCCGCCGCCTTCCTGCCGGTGTACGACAACCTGGAGCGGGCCCTCAAGCAGGAGACCGCCGACGAGGCCTTCAAGAAGGGCGTGGAGATGACCATGACCCAGCTCAAGGAGATCCTGGCCAAGCTGGGCATCGAGGAGATCCCCGCTCTGGGTGAGACCTTCGACCCCAACCTCCACAACGCCGTGATGCACGTGGAGGACGAGAGCGCCGGGGAAAACACCATCGTGGACGTGTTCCAGGCCGGCTTCAAGTCCGGGGACAAGGTGATCCGCTTCGCCATGGTCAAAGTGGCCAATTAGAATTGAAACTTGACAATTGAGAATTGATAATTTCCGGTTTGGAGTTCTAATTTTCAATTATCCATTATCAATTTTGTTAAAAAGAATTTTCTATATATGGGAGGAACTGAATTATGTCTAAGATTATTGGTATTGACCTTGGTACCACCAACTCCTGTGTGGCTGTGATGGAGGGCGGCGAGGCCGTCGTCATCCCCAACGCGGAGGGAAACCGCACCACCCCGTCCGTGGTGGCCTTCTCCAAGGACGGCGAGCGCATGGTGGGCCAGGTGGCCAAGCGCCAGGCCATCACCAACCCCGACCGCACCATCATGTCCATCAAGCGTGAGATGGGCTCCAACTACAAGGTGAACATCGACGGCAAGGCCTACACCCCCCAGGAGATCAGCGCCATGATCCTCCAGAAGCTGAAGGCCGACGCCGAGGCCTATCTGGGCCAGACCGTCACCGAGGCGGTCATCACCGTGCCCGCCTACTTCACCGATGCCCAGCGCCAGGCCACCAAGGACGCCGGCAAGATCGCCGGCCTGGACGTCAAGCGCATCATCAACGAGCCCACCGCCGCCGCCGTGGCCTACGGCGTGGACAAGGAGCAGTCCCAGAAGGTCATGGTGTACGACCTGGGCGGCGGCACCTTCGACGTGTCCATCCTGGACATCGACGACGGCGTCATCGAGGTGCTGGCCACCGCCGGCAACAACCGCCTGGGCGGCGACGACTTCGACAAGTGCGTCATGGACTGGATGGCCGCCGAGTTCAAGAAGGACACCGGCATCGACCTGACCGGCGACAAGGTGGCCATGCAGCGCCTGAAGGAGGCCGCCGAGAAGGCCAAGATCGAGCTGTCCGGCGTCACCTCCACCAACATCAACCTGCCCTATATCACCGCCGACGCCACCGGCCCCAAGCACCTGGACCTGACCCTGACCCGGGCCAAGTTTGACCAGCTCACCGCCCACCTGGTGGAGGCCACCAGCGGCCCCGTGAAGCAGGCCATGAGCGACGCCGGCCTGTCCGCCAGCGAGATTGCCAAGGTGCTGCTGGTGGGCGGCTCCAGCCGCATCCCCGCCGTGCAGGACATGGTGAAGAAGCTCACCGGCAAGGAGGGCTTCAAGGGCATCAACCCCGACGAGTGCGTGGCCCTGGGCGCGGCCCTGCAGGGCGGCGTGTTCACCGGCGACGTGAAGGGCCTGCTGCTGCTGGACGTCACCCCCCTGTCCCTGGGCATTGAGACCATGGGCGGCGTGATGACCAAGCTGATTGAGCGCAACACCACCATCCCCACCAAGAAGAGCCAGATCTTCACCACCGCCGCCGACAACCAGACCAGCGTGGAGGTTCACGTGCTCCAGGGCGAGCGCGAGATGGCCCAGTACAACAAGACCCTGGGCCGCTTCAACCTGGACGGCATCGCCCCCGCCCGCCGCGGCGTGCCTCAGATCGAGGTCACCTTCGACATCGACGCCAACGGCATCGTCAACGTGTCCGCCAAGGATCTGGGCACCGGCAAGGAGCAGCACATCACCATCACCTCCTCCACCAACATGTCCAAGGAGGACATCGACAAGGCCGTCAAGGAGGCCGAGCAGTTCGCCGCCGAGGACGCCAAGCGCAAGGAAGAGGTGGACGTCCGCAACCAGGCCGACCAGGTGATCTACCAGACCGAGAAGGCCCTGGAGGACGCCAAGGACAAGATCAGCGCCGACGACAAGGCCAGCGTGGAGGCCGCCCTCAACAAGCTGAAGGAGGCTATGAAGGGTACCGACGTGGAGGCCATCAAGGCCGCCACCGAGGAGGCCAGCAAGGCGTTCTATCCCATCGCGGAGAAGATGTACCAGCAGACCGGCGCCCAGGGCGGCGCGCAGCCCGGCCCCGACATGGGCTCTGCCCAGGCCGGCGGCGCCACCAACACCGACCCCAATGTGGTGGACGCCGACTACGAGGTCGTGGACGACGACGGCAACAAGTAATGAAAGGGAACGCAGCGGCGGGGGCCTGCCCCCCGCCCTGCGGCGTTCCATCCTGCGGTATGGCGGGGGCTTGCCCCCGCCGCTTTCCGCGTAAAGAGGTGAGAGAAACCAATGCCTGAACAGAAGCGCGATTATTATGAGGTCCTGGGCGTGTCCAAGGGGGCCAGCGACGAGGAGATCAAGAAGGCCTACCGGAAGAAGGCCAAGCAGTACCACCCCGACCTGAACCCCGGCGACAAGGACGCCGAGGCCAAGTTCAAGGAGGTCAACGAGGCCTATGAGGTACTCTCCGACAAGGAGAAGCGCTCCCGCTACGACCAGTTCGGCCACGCCGGGGTGGATCCCAACTTCGGCGCCGGCGGCCCCGGCGGCGGGTTCGGCGGCTTCGGCGGCTTCGATATGGGCGACATCGACCTGGGCGACATCTTCGGCTCCTTCTTCGGGGGCGGCTTCGGCGGCGGCGGTTCCAGCCGCCAGCGCACCGGCCCCATGAAGGGGGATACCCTGCGGGCCTCGGTCACCATCTCCTTTGAGGAGGCCGCCTTCGGCTGCGAAAAGGAGCTGAACCTGACCCGTACCGAGCCCTGTGACGAGTGTCACGGCACCGGCTGCGCCCCCGGCACCACGGCGGAGATCTGCCCCGACTGCCACGGCAGCGGCCAGATCCGCATCCAGCGGGGCGGCGGGGCCTTTACCTTCGCCACCACCACCACCTGCCCCAAGTGCGGCGGCAGGGGCAAGATCATCCACCAGCCCTGCAAGAGCTGCGGCGGCACCGGCAATGTGCGCAAGCAGCGCCGCATCACCGTCACCATCCCCGCCGGCATCGACAACGGCCAGGCCGTGTCCCTGCGGGGCCAGGGCGGCGCGGGCAAAAACGGCGGCCCGGCGGGGGATCTGCTCATCAGCGTCACCGTGCGGCCTCACCCCTTCTTCAAGCGGGACGGCACGTCGGTGTATCTGGAGCATCCGGTCACCTTCCTCCAGGCCACCCTGGGGGCGGAGCTGGAGATCCCCACCATCGACGGCAAGGTCAAGTGGACTCTGCCCGCCGGCACCCAGCCCGACACCACCTTCCGCCTGCGGGGGAAGGGCATCCCCAGCGTCAACGGCCGCGGACGCGGTGATCAGTATGTCACCGTGAAGGTTCAGGTTCCCACCAACCTGAACCACGAGCAGAAGGAGGCGCTGCGTGCCTATGGCGAAGCCATGGGCGAGATTCCACCCAGTCCGGTGGACAGCGTAAAATCTTTCTTTGACAAAAAGAAGAAGAAGAAATAAAATAGAAGGACGAGCGTATGCCCGTCCTTCTATTTTTTGGATTTCCGAGAGGTGACCGCCTATGAATCCCGTCCACTATCTGGTCTATCTCTTTCCCATCGCCACCCTGCTGGCGCTGTTCGCCTTCTTCTACTGGTACTGGGGCACCCAGCGCGCCCCCCTGGCCAAGCGCCTGATCACGCCTCCCGAGGAGGCGCCCCGGGAGCAGCCCCGCTTCACCTTCGCCGGCAGATGCCATCCCCTGGTGCGGCGGGACGCCATTCCCATCCTCCTCATCACCGCCGTGTATGCCGTCACCGCCTTCGCCCACCTGGGCTCCCTCCGGGCGCCCCAGAGCGCCTGGGACTTCGGCAGCGGGGAGTCGGCCACCTTCTCCCTGCCCGAGGCGGTGCAGGTGTCCCAGCTGTGGTATTACCCCAACCTGGGCACCGGTAAGTACCAGGTGGAGATCTCCGAGGACGGGGTGACCTGGCTCACCCTGTGGAGCCGGACGGAGACGGATGAGGCCGGCAGCGAGGAGACCGTCTATTACTGGGCCGACTCCACCGGCTACGGCGAGAGCTTTGCCATGACCCAGAACTACAACCAGCTCTTCAAGTGGAACGAGATCGTCTTTGAGAACCCCCAGTATATCCGCTACCTGCGCATCACCGGGCAGGCCAACAAGGGCCTGCTGGAGCTGGGGGAGGTGGCCCTGTTCGACATGGCGGGGAACCGGGTGGAGGTGCCCGGCTCGGTCAGCCCCCTGTTTGACGAGCAGGACATGGTGCCGGACAAGCCCACCTACTACGACGAGGCCTATTTTGACGAGATCTACCACCCCCGCACCGCCTGGGAGCACATCCGGGGCATTGAGCCCTACGAGATCTCCCACCCGCCCCTGGGCAAGCTGATCATGGGCGTCGGCATCCGCCTCTTCGGCATGACTCCCTTCGGCTGGCGGTTCATGGGCACCCTATTCGGGGTGGGGATGCTGCCCCTGCTGTACGTGTTCCTGAAAAACCTGTTCGGCCGCACCTCCATCGCCACCTGCGGCACCATCCTGCTGGCGGCGGACTTCATGCACCTGACCCAGACCCGGCTGGCCACCATCGACACCTACGCGTTTTTCTTCATCCTGCTGATGTACTGGTTCATGTACCGCTATCTCACCCTGCCGGCGGGCACCCCCTTCCGGAAATGCGCCCTGCCCCTGTTCCTGTCGGGGCTGTTCTGGGGCATCGGGGCGGCCTCCAAGTGGACGGTGATCTACGGCTGCACCGGGCTGGTGGTGCTCTACTTCATCGGCCTGTACCAGAAGGTGCGGGACTGGCCGGCGGAGCAGCCCGGCAGGGTGAAGTGGGTCTTCCAGATCCTCGGCTTTTCCGTGCTGGTGTTCGCCGCCATCCCGGCGGCCATCTACACCCTGTCCTACCTGCCCTATGCCATGTCGGAGGGGGACACCAGCCTCACCGGCCTCATCGGCGCCATGTGGGAGAACCAGAAGTATATGCTCTCCTACCACAGCGGCGTCACCGACTCACACCCCTACGCCTCCCGCTGGTACCAGTGGCTCTTTGACATCCGGCCCATCCTGTACTATATGGACAACGATGTGGCGGGGTACACCACCCGCTTCGCCGCCTTCGTCAACCCGGTGGTGTGCTGGGGCGGCCTGCTGGCGGTGGCCTCCTGCGCCGTGCAGGCGGTGCGCCGCCGCTGCGCCAGGGCCCTGTTTATCTTCATCGGCTACCTGGCTCAGCTGGTGCCCTGGTTCTTCATCGGGCGCATCACCTTCGCCTACCACTACTTCCCCTCCGTGCTCTTCCTGGTGCTGGCCCTGTGCTACGTGTTCCACACCCTGGCGGAGCGGGAGGAGATGGTGAACTGGAAGCCCGCCATGTTCGCCGTCACCGGTGGGGCCGTGGGGCTGTACGCCCTGTTCTACCCCGTGCTGGTTGGCATCCAGATCCCCACCTGGTACAGCAACAATGTGCTGGGGTGGTTCCCGAGCTGGCCGTTTTAGGCTTCAAACAAGCGGCAGGGCCGCTTGTTTGAGCGGTTTGCAGCCCTCTGCGCGCAAGTTTTGCCCGCTGAACGCGGACAAAACTCACACTTGCGGGCTGAGAAGTGTTTTCCCCGACGCACATGTCGCCGGGGAAAACGGATTTTGATTTGATTCCTGCGGCTGCGGCCGCAGGAACTCTGCGAGGCCGCACACCGCAACTATTCACTCTATGATTCACTCTTTCCTGTCTCCCCGAGGTGTCTGTTATGTATCTCACCGATTACCACACCCACAGCAGCATGTCCTTCGACGGCCACGCCCCCATGGCGGACATCGCCGCCGCGGCGGAGCGGGCCGGGCTGGACGAGCTGTGCATCACCGACCACTGCGACTTTCTGGACGAGCACGGCCGCCCCAACCGGGCCTATGACTGGGACGGGGCCTGCGCCCAGTACCGGGAGGCCCTGGCGGCCTGCAAGCCGGGCTTCACCCTCCGGCTGGGGCTGGAGTTCGGCATGTCCCACCTGGATCCGGCGGCGGCAGCGGCCATCTGCGCCCGGCCGGAGGCGGACTTCATCCTGGGCTCCATCCACAACCTGTGTCCGGAGAAGGGGGGCACCGACCTCTACGTGGTTCCCTACCCCGACGAGGCGGCCTGCTGCGCCGCCCTGGACGACTACTTCGCCTCCATGGCCCTGCTGGCTGACACCGATTTCTACGACGTGCTGGCCCACATCATCTATCCCCTGCGGTATATGGAGGTACCGGTGTCCCTGGAGCCCTATTACGGCCGCATCCGGGCCATCCTGCGCACCGCCGTGGAGAAGGGCCGGGGCATGGAGATCAACACCTGCCGGGGGCACACCATCGGGGCGTGGAAGCCCATTCTGGAGCTCTACAAGTCCTGCGGCGGGGAGATCGTCACCGTGGGCTCCGACTCCCACACCCCCCAGGATGTGGGCAAGGGGGTGGAGGCGGCCTGCGCGCTGCTGTCCGCCTGCGGCTTCCGGTATATCTGCACCTATGAGAAACGCAAGCCTGTATTTCACAAACTGTAAGGAGGAGAATCACATGATCGCACTGGGCTGTGACCACGGAGGGCTCGCCCTCAAGCGCCACGTGATGGAGTACCTGGACGCCCGCGGACTGGCGTATCACGACTTCGGCTGCTATACCAATGAGAGCTGCGACTACCCCGACTTCGGCCGGGCCGCGGCGGAGGCGGTGGCCTCCGGCGAATGCGACCGGGGCATCGTCGTCTGCACCACCGGCATCGGCATCTCCATCGCCGCCAACAAGGTGAAGGGTATCCGCTGCGCCCTGTGCAGCGAACCCCTGTCCGCCGAGATGACCCGGCGGCACAACGACGCCAACATGCTGGCCATGGGCGGCGGGATGATCGGAAACAACATGGCCGACCGGATCCTGGACGCCTTCCTCAACACGGAATTTGAGGGCGGCCGCCACCAGCGCCGGGTAGACAAAATCGAGGGATAACACAAATACGCAAAAAACAGCAGCGGTTTGCACCCACGCAAACCGCTGCTATTCTTTTGCACGCATGGCGTCTACCATCCGGGACAGGGCCTCCGCCTCCCGCTCGGTATGGGTGGTCAAGGATAGCGGAACCTCCCAGCGGGAACTCACGGGAAACGCTTTGCCGCGCTATGGCAGCCCGACAAAAAAATCCTGATATTCAGCATGGAAGATTTCCTTCATTGCGACCAGTTCGCTCACCTTGATGTTCATCCGGTTGGTCTCCAGTTTTGCATAGGTGCTCTTGGAAATATTCAGCCCCATCAACTGGAGTTTTGCCACTGCCTGATCCTGGGTCATGCCAGCAGCTTTCCGCAAGCGCTGGATATTGTGCCCGATATCCAGATCTGGCCGTATCTTCTGCATAACGACACCCGCAATTCGCAATAAAGAATTTTACGGGTTGAGTTTATCCGGTTCCTCTGTTACAATGTTTCGTAATAACGAATTTTTTAACTGAGGGAACTTGTTTATGATGAAATGGCCTATGTGGGTACTGGTTGTCATTGGAGTCGCTGCGGTTTTGCTCTGCCTGATTTCCGCCCTCTTTCTCCAGCCGTGGATCGGGGAATACGGGCTGTTCCTAATCCTCCCTGGGGCGGCGGTATTTATCTGCCTCAATCCAGAGCTGTGGAGAGGGGAATAGCGGCGACAGCCCCTCATTTGAATGCGCAACACCCCGGCCCCGGAACCGTTTGGTTCCGGGGCCGGGGTGTTCTGTTTCAGATTCAGAGCAGGCAGCGCCCGCCCTGATCCACATAGTGGGCGTCGGCCCGGATGGTGAGGGCCCGGGGGCCGTCCCCCTCGAAGTACAGGCGGATGCCCTCCACGGCCACGTCCCGGGGCTCCGGCCCCTGGTGGGGCGGCAGGACAACCACCCGGCTCCCCCGCTCCTCATCCCCCTCCATGGCCTCCACCCGGACGGCCACCCGCCGACCGGGGAGCACCCCCTCCAGGCGGAGGGCGCACTCCAGCGCCTGCCCGCCGTCGGGGCGCAGGGCCCCCAGGCGGCAGACGGTCAGGCCGCCCTCCAGCTCCAGCTGGCGTTCCAGCATGGGAAACCACCTCCATGGGATTCATACGGTGACAAATCCACACCGTATGTAGCGCAGGGGCGGCCCGCTCTATTGTATGCTCACCGGATCTGTCCGGTGCCGTAGACCACATACTTGGAGCTGGTCAGCTCCTCCAGGCCCATGGGGCCCCGGGCGTGCATCTTCTGGGTGGAGATACCGATCTCCGCCCCCAGGCCGAACTCGAAGCCGTCGGTAAAGCGGGTGGAGGCGTTGACGTACACCGCCGCGGCGTCCACCACGTCCAGGAACCGCTGGGCGGCGAAGTAGTCCCGGGTGACAATGGCCTCGGAGTGGCCGGTGCCGTGGGCGGCGATGAAGTCCACCGCCTCGTCAAAGCCGGACACCACCTTGACGGCCAGGATGTAGTCGCCGAACTCGGTGTCCCAGTCGGCGTCCTCGGCGGGCTTGACGAAGTCCCCCAGGATGGCCCGGGTCTCGGGGCAGCCCCGCAGCTCTACGTTTTTGGTCTGGAGCAGCTGCCACGCCATGGGCAGGAAGTCCGGCGCCACCGCCCGGTCTACCAGCAGGCACTCGGCGGCGTTGCACACCGACGGTCGGGAGGTCTTGGCGTTGTGAATGATGCGGGCGGCCATGTCCAGGTCGGCCCCCTCGTGGACATAGACGTGGCACACACCCACGCCGGTCTGGATCACCGGCACCCGGGCGTTTTTCACCACGCTCTGGATCAGCCCCGCGCCCCCGCGGGGGATGAGCACGTCCAGATACTCCGTCAGGCCCATCAGCTCGTTGGCGCTCTCCCGGCTGGTGTCCTCCACCAGGGCCACGCAGTCCCGGGGCAGGCCGGCGGACTCCAGGGCGTCCCGCAGGACGGCCACGAAGGCCTTGTTGGACCGGAAGGCCTCCTTGCCGCCCCGGAGAATCACCGCGTTGCCCGACTTCAGGCACAGGGCGGCGGCGTCCACCGTCACGTTGGGCCGGGCCTCGTAGATGATGCCGATGACGCCCAGGGGCACCCGGCGCCTGCCGATGAGAAGCCCGTTGGGCCGTGTGTCCATCTTCACCACCTGGCCGATGGGGTCTGGGAGGGCGGCCACCTGCCGCACCCCCTCCACAATGCCGGCGATGCGGCCCTCGTCCAGGGCCAGCCGGTCTACCAGGGCCGGGCGCATGCCGGCGGCCTTCGCCGCCGCCAGATCCTCGGCGTTGGCGGCCAGAATTTCGGCCTTTCTGGCCTCGATGGCCCGTGCCGCCACCTCCAGGGCGGCGTTCTTCGCGGCGGTGCCCGCCACCGCCAGCACCCGTCCGGCGTTCCTGGCCGCCAGGCCCTGGGTCTCCAGTATGGTCATAAAAATCCCTCCTTGTTGTCCACGGGTCCGCGGCCTATCGCGGCCCTGCATTGTGTGAATGTCATGATGTACCGGCCTGCCCCGGAAATGCGGGCGCACACGCAGGCGCGCCCCTGCGGCACGGGTGGGGCCCATGTGCAAGGCCCTCCCATTCTTTGTAGGGGCCGACCTGTGTGTCGGCCCGCCCCGGAGATGCGGGCGCACACGCAGGTGCGCCCCTACGGGCTGGTATCAGGATGTCAGGCAGACGGTGCGGCCGTGCTCAGCCCTGCCCCCGCCGGGCGGAGAACCGGGTACCCACGTCCTTTCCGTCCACGATGTCGTACAGGGCCTCCATGCGGCTGCCGTTGGCGATCACCATGTCGATGCCCGCCTCCAGGGCCAGCCGGGCGGCGTGGAGCTTGGTGGCCATGCCGCCGGTGCCCCGCCAGGTGCCCGCGCCGCCGGCCATGGCCTCCAGCTCGGGGGTGACGGCCTCCACGTGGTGGATCAGCTTCGCGTCCGGGTGGGTGCGGGGGTCGGCGTCGTAGAGGCCGTCGATGTCGCTGAACAGCACCAGCAGCTCCGCCCCGCACAGCCGGGCCACGATGGCGGACAGGGTGTCGTTGTCGCCCAGCACCTTGGCCTGGCCGGTCTCGATCTCCGCTGAGGACACCGAGTCGTTCTCGTTGACCACCGGGATCACCCCCAACTCCAGCAGGGCCTCAAAGGTGTTGCGCAGGTGCTCCGACCGGATGGGGGACTCCACGTCCTCCCCGGTGAGGAGGATCTGGGCCACGGTGCGGTTGTACTCGGCAAAGAGCTTGTCGTAGATATGTACCATCATGCACTGGCCCACGGCGGCGGTGGCCTGCTTCATCCGCAGCTCGCGGGGCCGCTCCTCCAGCCGCAGCTTCTTGGTGCCGATGCCGATGGCGCCCGAGGACACCAGCACCACCTGATAGCCCATGCCCTCCAGATCCGAGAGCACCCGGGCCAGCTTTTCCATGTTCTGCAGGTTGAGGCTCCCGGTTTCCCGGGTCAGGGTGGACGTGCCCACCTTCACCACCAGCCTGCGGGGGTTCTGCTGTTTCACTTGCTTCACGCTCCTCCTTGGTGTCCCTTTCATCATACCACAGCCGGCCGCTACAATAAAGTGGAAATCCAAACGGACGGCAGAGAAACCTGTCGGAAAGAAAACTGGCTGTTTCAGTACTTTTTTACACTTTTAAGGTTGAAATCCTTCCGGTTTTGGAGTACAATATCGTCCGCTGACCAGGGAGTAAGCGGGAGGAGGCGCGAGGTTGCTCAATATTGTGCTGTTTGAGCCGGAAATTCCCCAAAACACGGGAAATATCGCACGAACCTGCGCGGTGACGGGCACCCGTCTCCACCTGATCAAGCCTCTGGGCTTTGACATCAGCGACAAGGCGGTCAAGCGGGCCGGTCTGGACTACTGGCACCTGGTGGACGTGCGGGTGTATGAGAACCTGGACGACTTCTTCGCCAAAACCGGCGCGGAGGACATCTGGCTGGCCACCACCAAGGCCCCCCGGCCCTATACCCAGGCCGTCTTTCGGGATGAGTGCTACCTGATCTTCGGCAAGGAGACGGCGGGCCTGCCGGAGGAGTTCCGGCGCGCCCACGCCGCACGCTGTATCCGCATTCCCATCCGGGCGGAGGCCCGGTGCCTGAATCTATCCAACGCGGCCGCGGTGCTCACCTATGAGGCGCTGCGGCAGCTAAACTTCCCCGGCCTCGCCGGGGAGGGCGAGATGAAAGGAGAGGCTCTATGAACTACAACAAGAAGACCGTCAAGGACATCGACGTGGCCGGCAAGAAGGTTCTGCTGCGCTGCGACTTCAACGTGCCCCAGGATAAGGCCACCGGCGCCATCACCGACGACAAGCGCATCGTGACCGCCCTGCCCACCATCCGCTACCTGCTGGAGCAGAAGGCCGCTGTGATCGCCTGCTCCCACCTGGGCAAGCCCGTGGCCACCTTTGACTCCTATGTGAAGAAGCAGGCCGAGAAGGGCAAGGATCCCGCCTCCATCACCGAGGAGGAGTGGAAGAAGTCCCTGGCCAAGCTGTCCCTGGCCCCTGTGGCCAAGCGGCTGAGCGAGCTGCTGGGCCAGGAGGTCATCATGGCCGCCGACGTGGTGGGCCCCGACGCCACCGCCAAGGCCGCCGCTCTCCAGCCCGGCCAGATCATGCTGCTGGAGAACACCCGCTTTGAGAAGGGCGAGACCAAGAACGACCCCGAGCTGGCCAAGAAGATGGCCTCCATGGCCGAGGTCTATGTGTCCGACGCCTTCGGCGCCGTGCACCGCGCCCACGCCTCCACCGCCGGCGTGGCCGCCTACCTGCCCGCCGTGTCCGGCTTCCTGATCCAGAAGGAGCTGGAGATCATGGGCGGCGCCCTGGCCAATCCCAAGCGGCCCCTGGTGGCCATCCTGGGCGGCTCCAAGGTGTCCTCCAAGATCGGCGTCATCAACAACCTGCTGAACATCGCCGATACCATCATCATCGGCGGCGGCATGTGCTACACCTTCGCCAAGGCCATGGGCGCCAGCGTGGGCAAGTCCCTGCTGGAGAGCGACTGGCTGGACTACTGCAAGGAGATGATGCAGAAGGCCAAGGACAAGGGCGTCAAGCTGCTGCTGCCCGTGGACGGCCTGGCCGCCACCGAGTTCTCCGCCGACGCCGCGGCCCATCCGGTGGACGGGGTGGACATCCCCGACGACATGATGGGCATGGACATCGGCCCCAAGACCATCGAGCTGTACACCGACGCGGTGAAGAACGCCGGCACCGTCATCTGGAACGGCCCCATGGGCGTGTTTGAGTTCCCCGCCTTCGCCGAGGGCACCCGCGCCATCGCCAAGGCCCTGGCCGAGTCCGACGCCATCACCATCGTGGGCGGCGGCGACTCCGCGGCCGCCGTGGCCCAGCTGGGCTATGCCGACAAGATGACCCACATCTCCACCGGCGGCGGCGCCTCCCTGGAGTTCCTGGAGGGCAAGGAGCTGCCCGGCGTGGCCTGCCTGCTGGATAAGTAAACGGCGTGCAGGCGCCGCCGCGCGAGCGTAAGCGAGCCGCGCCGTCAGGCGCGCCCAAGCGTTTTGGCCAACGGCCAAAACCTTGCCGCAGGGCGAATTCACTTCGCCCGAGGATGTGAAATCAATGGGTACCCGGCAGAGCGGAGCTCTGCTGGGATGCGCCTCCCTGGAGTTCCTGGAGGGCAAGGAGCTTCCCGGCGTGGCCTGCCTGCTGGATAAGTAAAAGGCCCGCGATTCCATGCATGGCCGGCAAAGGGGTCGGCCGGTAAAATAAAATACAGAAGTGAAGAAAGGGGTTCGTCCTACCCATGAACAGGAGATACCGTAAGACGATTATCGCTGGAAACTGGAAGATGAACAAGACGCTGAGCGAGACCAAGGCCTTTGCCGAGGAGCTCAAGCCCCTGCTGGGCCGCCCCAACTGGTGCGAGGTAGTCCTGTGTGTGCCCTATGTGAACATCCAGGCTGCCGTGCGCATGTTCAAGGAGTGCCGGGTGTCCATCGGCGCGGAGAACTGCCACTTTGAGTCCCACGGCGCCTACACCGGCGAGGTCTCTCCCGAGATGCTCAAGGAGCTGGGTGTCAAGTACGTGGTCATCGGCCATTCTGAGCGCCGCCAGTACTACAACGAGACCGATTTCACCGTCAACAAGAAGGTGCACGCCGCCCTGGAGGCCGGCCTGTACCCCATCGTCTGCGTGGGCGAGAGCCTGGAGCAGCGGGAGCTGGGCGTCACCATGGATCTCATCTCCTACCAGGTGAAGGCCGCCCTGTCCGGCGTGCCCGCCGAGAAGATGCGCCACGTGGTCATCGCCTATGAGCCCATCTGGGCCATCGGCACCGGCAAGACCGCCACCGCCGAGCAGGCCGGCGAGGTGTGCGAGGCCATCCGCACTGTGATCCGCAAGCTGTATGGCGCCCGGGTGGCCCGCAGCGTCACCATCCAGTACGGCGGCTCCATGAACGCCAAGAACGCCCATGAGCTTCTGGCCCAGCCCGACGTGGACGGCGGCCTCATTGGCGGCGCGTCTCTGAAGGCCCCCGATTTTGTGGAGATCGTCAACGCCGCCAACCAGGAGCAGTAAGCCGTCCACGTCGGGCGGTGATACGGGAACCCAACGAGAGCCCAGCGGAGCGGGTCTCGTTGGGAGAGGAGGAGCAAGGGAGCGGAGTGCAGCTTTCGCCGTCAGGCGGAAGCGGAGCAAAGCGGACTTTGCGACGACGAGGACGGCGGCCTGATCGGCGGCGCGTCTCTGAAGGCCCCCGACTTCGTGGAGATCGTCAACGCCGCCAACCAGGAGTGAGAAGCGCGGAGGGTAGGCGCATAGGGGAGCTAAGGCAGGGCGCAGGCGAAAAAACAGGCGACGGGCGCTGCCCGGAGCGGCATTTTTCGCGGAGCCCGGACTTAGCGACCCGGCTATGCGCCCAACCCGCAGCGTGACAGTGAGAAGCGCGGAGCCGTCGGGAGCGTGCCCCCGCAAAACGGACTTTGCGGCGACGAGTTCGCCCGCCTTGTGTGCAAGAGAAGTTTAGATTCGAGGTTATTATGAGTAAGACACCGACTACCCTGATCATTATGGACGGCTTCGGCCTGTCTGACGAGCGGAAGGGCAACGCCATTTCCGCCGCCAGCAAGCCGAACCTGGACAAGATTTTTGCCGAGAACCCCGGCTGCAGGCTGTCCGCCTCCGGGCTGGACGTGGGCCTGCCCGAGGGCCAGATGGGCAACTCCGAGGTGGGGCACACCAACATCGGCGCCGGCCGGGTGGTGTTCCAGGATCTGCCCCGCATCAGCCGTGCCATCGAGGACGGCAGCTTTTTTGACAACGACGCCTATGTGGAGGCCATGGACGACTGCAAGGAGCGGGACGGTTCCCTCCACCTGATGGGCCTGCTGTCCGACGGCGGCGTCCACAGCCACATCACCCACCTGT
>NZ_JAHZDL010000109.1:0-7205 GCF_019422385.1 Flavonifractor sp. | reverse complement strand
TCCCAGATGCGGTAGCGGAGATCCTCCAGGCTGTGCCAGGCGAACCACCACTCGAACATCTCGGGGGTGACGCCGGGCATCTCGGTCTTGTTGGCCAGGTAGCCGGTGCCGTTGGGCATGACGCACCAGCCGACCTCGCAGGGCAGGTAGCCGGGCCGGAACAGCTCATTGCGATCCTCAATCTTCAGGGCCAGGGTGGGGTCAATGGGCCCCCCCTCCAGCACGGCGATCTTCTCCGCCGGGATGGGGGTGATGGGCAGGTCGTAGAACTTGGCGTAGGGCAGGGCGCGCTCTTCCGGGGTCAATACAGGACGCTGACTCATGACTGATACACTCCTTTGCTGTTGTGGAAGACTTCTGCCTCTCTGTTATGCAAAAGGAGGGCCAACTTTTCCGCCGATGCCCGGATTCCCTGGGGCCGTAAGCAGAATTTTGATTGCAACCCGTCTCCTGCCTCCGGTTTTGCGAAAATGAATTGTCTTTTTTTTGTACATATGCTAGGATAAATGTAAGAAATCTGTACAGGTGGTGGTATGGTGAATACCCTCTATCTCTCCGAGACGGAGCTGCGCACCCGGGGCGGCGCCCTGGATCGGATGCTGGACAGCCTCTTTGACAACGGCATCCTGCTGGATCGGGACTGCCGGATCCTCTATATCACCGCGTCGGATCAGAAGGAGCTGATCGGGCAGCACGTCTCCGTCATCGACCAGGTCTCCCCCTTTGAGGCGGTGCTCCGCTCCGGCCGGCCCCAGTTGGATCTGCTGCTGGAGCTCCACGGCCGGCAGTGCCTGTCCAGCCTTTTCCCCGTCTCCGACGGGGAGGGGATCGTCGGCGTGGTGGGCACCATCACGGTGCGCAGCCTGGCCCGGCTCAAGCGGGTGGCCACCCGCATCAGCGACCAGGACGAGGGCTTTCAGGGGCTCTACCGGGGGCTGTCCCGCATCGATAGCGGCTACAACCTGGAGGATTTCCGGGGGGAGAGCCCCGCGGTGAAGGATCTGCTGGAAAAGGCCCGCAAGGCGGCCAACAGCGGGGAGAGCGTGCTGATCCTGGGGGAGACGGGCACCGGCAAGGAGATCATCGCCGGCGGCATCCATGCCGAGCGCCACCGGGGCCGCCCCGCCCCCTACGTCACCATCAACTGCACCGCCATTCCGGAGCAGCTGATGGAGGCGGAGCTCTTCGGCCATGAGAAGGGCGCCTTCACCGGGGCCACCGAGACCCGCCTGGGCAAGTTCCAGCTGGCGGGGGACGGGGATATCCTGCTGGACGAGATCGGGGACATGGATCTGAACATGCAGTCCAAGCTGCTGCGGGTGCTGGAGTCCCGGGAGTTTGAGCGGGTGGGCGGCCGGGAGAGCATCCCCCTGCGGGCGGGGATCATCGCCTCCACCAACCAGAACCTGCTGGCCATGAGCGAGCGGCGGGCCTTCCGGGCGGATCTCTACTACCGCCTGTCCGCCATCGAGCTCTACCTGCCCCCGCTGCGGGCCAGGCCGGAGGACATCCCCATGCTCATTGACCACCTGTGTGCCCAGAAGGGGGGCCGCCTCCATCTCACCTCACAGGCCATGCTCTATCTCCAGCGGTACGCCTGGCCGGGCAACGTGCGCCAGCTGAAAAACCTGGTGGGCCGCTGGCTGGTGTTCTACGACGGGGTGCTGATCACCGGGGAGCGGGTGGTGACCGAGCTGACCGTCGGCCAGCGCAGTTATAACGAGGCCTTCGGGGTTTCCGATCCCCTGGCCGGGCCGGCGCCGGAGGCCCCCGCAGGCACCGCCGGGCCGCCCCGCACCCTGGCGGAGCAGGAGCGGGACGCGGTGGAGCGCGCCCTGATCTGGTCGGGAGGGAACCGCTCGATGGCGGCCCGGGCGCTGGGGATCTCCCGGGCCGCTCTCTACCAGAAGCTGGAGCGGTTCCGGCTGCTCTGAGCAAAGTGCTGGGCGGACAAAAGAGCGCCGGCCCACCTTGTCAGAGGCGAACCGGCGCTGAGAAAAACGATTGTTACGGATTTCAGGCCTTCCAGCGCCCGCACACAGGCGCACAGCCAGATTTGATGGGGGGCGCGGTTTAGGGCTGGGGGCGAGTGCGCGCCCAGTAGGCCGCCATGCTCTCGCCGGGCTGCCCGGTGGTCTCGCGGGACAGGTAGGCGGCCCACGCCCCAGGCGGGGCCCAGGAGCGGGCAGAGCCCTCGTCGGGGAACTCCACCTCGGCGTAGAAGAAGCCGGTCTCCAGCGCCGGATCCACCGAGTTGACCTCCAGCGTGAGGCCGCCGGGGAGGGGATACCGGCGCTGCTCTTTTTCGATCATGGGGCCGGAGAGCAGGGTGATCAGCCGGGCGTAGTCTCCCTCCGACACCGGCAGCTCAATCTCCTCACGCACCAGGCCGCCCTTGCCCTTGAAGCAGAGGACATACTGCACCGGCCCGCCCGCCAGGGCCTCCCGGCGGATGCGCACGGCGGGGCAGACGGCGAAATAGCCCTGAGCCATGTGCCAGATTTGGGCGGGGGTTCCCTCCGGCCAGCCGTTTACCAGCCAGCGGCGTTCAATCTCCATGGGTGCCGCCTCAGAAGGGGATGGCCACGATGGCGGGCACCAGGATGGGCACCGCCAGGGAGAGCACCACGCCGGAGGTGAAGGAGTAGATGGTGATGCGCTCATGGGTGGCGCCCACCACCACGGGGAGCACCGTGTCCATGGCCGCCGCGCCGGGGAGGGAGGCGCACTCCACATAGCCGATGTACTTGGCCACAAAGGGGATGGAGATGATGGAGAAGATCTCCCGCATCACGTTGGACAGGAAGGCCACGGCGGACACCGACAGGGAGTAGGGGGCCAGCAGGGTGGGGGCCAGGGAGTACCACCCCATGCCGGAGGCGGCGGCCATGGAGTCCTTGATCCCCAGGGGGAGGAAGAGCCCCGCAATGGCCGCGCACACCAGGGAGCCCAGGCAGACCGCAACGGGTACCAGCAGCACCTGGAACCCGGCGGTCTTTACGTCGCTGAGGAAGGTGCCCTGCTTGCCCATGTCCATGCCCACCATGAACAGCAGCAGGTAGAGGCCGAAGTTGATGATCGTGCCGCAGTGGACGGTGACGGCGGCGGGCAGGACGAAGCGGCCGGCCAGCATGCCCAACACCACGGCGATGACGATCCACAGGGTCAGGGAGTTGTCAGCCTTGCCGGCCTGGTGGCTCTCCTCCTCCCGGGCCGCCTCGCTGCCCCGGGGCAGGCCGTAGCGATCCAGCTTGAGGACAAACCGCCGCAGCAGAGAGAGAAAGAGCAGGGAGCCTCCCATGGCGAACACGGTGATCACCAGGGCGGACAGGCCGATCTCCCCCAGGGAGGAGATCACCTCGTCGTTGGCGCCCAGGTTCACGCCCAGGGTGACGATGAGGATCATGAGGGCCACGAACTGGAGCTTGCTCACCCACACCAGGGGGCGGCTGCGCAGGGCCTTCCGGGAGCCCAGAAATGCGCCGAGGACAACAAGACCGATGTAAATAGCCAGATTGCTCAGGGTGCCGAGGGTAGTTCCCATAGTGATCCTTCCTTTTAACAAAAATAAAGGGGCCTCCACATTGTAGCATGGGCAGGTGAAAAAGTCCACCCCCTGCGGACGTTCTCAGGCGGCCGGAAGCTCCCCCCTGGGGCAGCCCTCTCCCTGCCAGAGGTATTGATCAGTGCCATGGGAGGCGTTGTATTCCTCCACCACCCCGGCGGCCAGATCCGGCCAGTCGCTGATGAGGCCGGTGACGCCCATCTGCAGATACTGCTCCATCTTATCCGTATCGTATACCGTCCACACATAGACCGGCAGGCCCAGCTCCCGGGCCTGGGCCACCAGGCGGTTGCTCACCAGGCTCTCCTCCACCGCCAGGAAGTCGATGCTGTACTGCCAGATGGTCTCGTCCAGATCCCCGGCGCTGGCATAGGCGCAGTAGCCCACCCACCACTCCGGGTGGGTCTCGTGGATGGTGGTGAGGCAGGGGTAGTCCAGGGACATGAAGATGGCCCGCTCCCCGAAGTCATGGGCCTCCACCACATCCAGGATGGCCCGGGCCAGGGCCTCCCCCTGGCCGGCCTCCGGCTTGAGTTCGATGAGCAGGCCCATGCCGCTCTCATCGGCCTGGCAGAACCGGATGAGCTCCTCCAGGGAGGCGATGTATCCGGTGTCCTGATAGCTGGAGGCGTCGTGGAGGGGCAGGGCGCGCAGCTCCTCCCAGGTCAGGGCGGACACGCTCTCCATCCGCCCCGCCAGCCGCAGAAGGCTCCCGTCGTGGAAGGCCACGGGCACGCCGTCGGCGGTAAGCTGGATGTCCACCTCCGCGTAGTCGGCCCCTATGTCCGCCGCGGCCTCCACGGCCGGCAGGGTGTTCTCCACGCCGTAGATGCTGCCCCGGTGGCCCATGACGATGGGGGCGTGGAGCAGCGGCGGCTGGTAGCAGTTGATGACCAGGTAGCCGGCCAGCAGGGCGCACACCGCGGCGGCGGCGGCCTTCCAGCGCCGTTTGGCCCAGCGGGCCCGGACAGCCGCCTTGAAGCGGGCCCACCGCTTCGACCAGATGGCCAGGATGGTGCGGCTGTCCTCGCTCCACGGCGCCTCCGCCGGAATCGTCAGGTTCTCCCGGGACAGGATCCAGGACAGAACCAGATAGAGGAAGGCGGCCATCAGCACGGTGTGGAGCAGCGTGGTGACCAGCCAGTAGAGCAGATCGATGCGGAAGGCCTCGGAGTAGACCAGATATTTCAGGAAAAACCGGTCAAAGTCCCCGGGCTCCAGTACGTTGCGCCGCCAGTACCGGGCCAGCTCCGAGTCGGCCTGCATCCACAGGAGAAGCCCTCCCGCCAGCACCGCCAGCCGCTTCCAGCCCATGCGCCGCAGACAGCCCGCGCTGCTCCGGGCCGCCTGCCCGAACCTCTCCCGCCGCAGGGCCATAAAAATGGGGACGAAGAACAGCAGGAAGTGGGCCCCGTAATAGGCGGCGTAGATGGCGATGACCCCCGCCGTACCGACGGCGGTGTTGATCATCTCCCCCAGGATGAACCAGGGAATGGTGATGGCGGGCACCAGGGAGTGGAGGTACACCGTCTGGGCCAGGGGGAGGAGCAGCAGATAGTACAGGGAGCCCGGCACCACAGACCAGCCCTTCATGGCACCCAGGGCCCACAGGGCCTGCTTCATCACCCGGCGCACGGCGACCTCCTCCCCCTGGCGGGCGAGGGCCACCAGGTGGATGACCACGCTCAGCTCATAGAAGGCCAGCAGCCCGGCGGCGAAGAACAGGGCCAGAAAGATCAATGCGCCCTTCAGGTTCAGGAAGGTGCCCAGCACATCCGCGTTGAAGGAGATTCCCACCGACGACACATAGGTCTGGTAGATCTCCCGCAGCAGCGGGCTGATGACCACCAGGGTCACCAGCTTCCACAGCAGTTCGAATTTCAGCACGCTCCAAACGGCGTTTCTCAGCTTCACACGCGCCACCTCACAACACAAAATCCAAACACGAATCATAGCACTTTTTGGAAGGTGATGCAAGAGGCGCGGGGCACGACGACTCGGTGCGCCCCATAAACGGATGCTGCGGCTGTCTTGGCATTTCAGAGGCAGGGCACCGCCGCCATGAACTCCCGTTTAGGGGGGCCGGTGGAAAAGCAACCCCCGGTACCCTTTCCCCCTCCTTTTTCTTTGAAAAATAGGGGCGCCTGCGCAGGCGCCCCCCAGGACAGAGGAAATTTTTCAGGTGTCGGGTGGAGAGTCGCCGGGTGGGTGCAGGCGTCTGTACCACACCCGGCTCATGACCGCAGGCACCGCAATGCAGAGGACGGAACAGAGGAACAACAGGAAGATGATGACGATCGCCCCCATCAGGAGGGAGGAGAGGAGGATCAGCAGGCCCGAGGCAAACATGAGCCTGCCCGACAGCCGATGGGTGCGGTTCCACACGTCCGGGTCGGTCAGGGTCCAGCGGGTTCGGATGCCCATGTACTCGTTGGGCTTCCACTTGCCCTCCTCGCAGCCTAGGGACAGGTACAGCAGGCCGATCAGGGCAATGCCCATCCGGGCCCAGGCGATCTCGTCGGGCCGGAACAGGCCCGCGGTCAGGGCAGTAGTGCACACGTCCAGGAGGAGCAGGAGAACCAGGGCGGCGGTCTCAAGGCGGCTGCGGAGCCTGCCCCGGCCAAGCCGGGGCAGCAGGGCCAGCATCGGCCCCGGGACCGCCAGGAGCCACAGCCAGGCATTGACGCCCGTTTCCCCGCTGCCCCAGCGGAGGGAAAGGTGATAGTACATCGCCACCAGCACCAGGGGCCACAGGGCCAGGAGCCACAGCGGGAGTGGATACTTTCTCCGTTTCGTAGGCGCAGCCTCCTTTCACGTCATGCCAGGCGGACCGCCTGGGTCCCCGCCGCCAGGTGGGCCTCCCCGCAGGCTGGCGATCCAGCCGGTGAGCTCATCCAGCACGGACAGGTTGAGTTCGTAATAGATATATTTCCCCTGCCGCCGGTCGGAGATGAGCCCCGCCTCCCGCAGTACAGACAGGTGGTGGGAGATGGTGGCCCCGGTCATATCGAAATGGGAGCCGATCTCCCCGGCGGTCTTGGCCCGGTCCCGCAGCAGCCGGAGGATCTCCCGGCGGGTGGGGTCGCTGAGGGCCTTGAAGGTCTCCTGAAAGCCCACAGCGGCCGCCCTCCTTTCATTTAGATATTTATCTAAATAAAGGATAGCATACGGCCGGGAGCCTGTCAATCAGATATTTAGAAGTTTGTCGAAATGTATGCCTGAGCCGGCTTTCCCCCATGAAATGCAGAAAAGCCTGGGCCGCCCAACAGGGCGGCCCAGGCTCTGCAACAATGGATTACCGGATGGCCTTGGTGTCCACTTCTTCCTTCAGCATGGCGGCGAAGCCGTCCAGGGACATGGCCCCCAGATCCTCGCCGGAGCGGCGGCGGGGGGAGACGGTGGAATTTTCCATGTCCCGGTCGCCCACCACCAGCATGTAGGGGATCTTCTCCAGGGTGGCCTCGCGGATCTTCTTGCCGATCTTCTCGCTGCGGTGATCCACCTCCACCCGGAAGCCCTGCGCGTCCAGCTGGGCGGCCACGGAGTCGGCATACTCCGCCGCCCGGTCGGTGACGGGGAGCACCTTCACCTGCACGGGGGCCAGCCAGGCGGGGAAGGCGCCGGCGAAGTGCTCGGTGAT
>NZ_JAHZDL010000108.1:0-7292 GCF_019422385.1 Flavonifractor sp. | reverse complement strand
AAGGAGACCCTGTCCACCGGCATGCGGCGGGAGGTAGACCGCTGCCGGGCGGCGGTGGAGGCCGCCCTCACCGGCAAAAGCGTGGCGGTGGTGTGCTCCGGCGACTCCGGTGTGTACGGCATGGCGGGTCTGATCTACGAGGTGGCCCAGGAGTACGACCCCATCGACATCGAGGTGGTGCCCGGCATCACCGCCGCCTGCGGCGGGGCCGCCGTGCTGGGGGCCCCTCTGACCCACGACTTCGCCGTGGTGTCCCTGTCCGACCTGCTCACCCCCTGGGAGAAGATCGAGGCGCGGCTCACCGCCGCCGCCCGGGCGGACTTCGTCCTCTGCCTCTACAACCCGGCCAGCAGGAGCCGGCCGGACTACCTCCAGCGGGCCTGCGACATCCTGCTCGCCGCCGGCAAGAGCCCGGACACCGTCTGCGGCACCGTGCGCAACATCGGACGGGCGGGGGAGGAGGCGGGCCTCCTCACCCTGGGCCAGCTGCGGGACACCCAGGTGGACATGTTCACCACCGTGTTTGTGGGGAACAGCCAGACCAAGGTGCTGGGCGGCAAGATGGTCACCCCCCGGGGTTATCTCCAGCGGGAAAATTGAGGAGGGCGCGCCGGGTCGTCTCGCCCCACGGACGCCCGCACACAAGGAGGAGGACGATGGACAAAATCCTATTGTTCGGCGGCACCGGGGAGGGCCGGGCCCTGGCGGAGTGGATGCTCTCAGAGCGCATCCCCTGCACGGTCTGCGTGGCCACAGAGTACGGGGAGACCCTGCTCCCGGACGGGGCGGAGGCCCACGTGGGCCGCATGGACCGGGCGGAGATGGCGGCCCTGATGGCACAGGGCTACGCCCTGGTGGTGGACGCCACCCACCCCTACGCGGTGGAGGTGACGGAGAACATCCGCGCCGCGGCGGAGGCGGCGGGCCTGCCCCGGCTGCGGCTGCTGCGGCAGTCCGGCGGGGGGGACGGCACCCTCCGGGCGGCGGACATGGCCGGTGCGGCGGCGCTGCTGAGGGAGCTGCCCGGCAATGTGCTCCTCACCACCGGCAGCAAGGAGCTGCACCACTTCGCCGTCCCCGGCCTGGCGGAGCGGTGCTATCCCCGGGTGCTGCCCATGCTGGACTCCCTGGAGCGGTGCCTGACGCTGGGCTTTCCGCCCAGGAACATCATCTGCATGCAGGGGCCCTTCTCCAAAGAGCTGAACGTGGCCCTGCTGCGGCAGTACCGGATCAAAACGCTGGTGACCAAGGACACCGGGGGGTACGGCGGCTTCCGGGAGAAGGCCGAGGCCGCCAGAGAGGCCGGCTGCGCCCTGCTGGTGGTGGAGCGGCCCGGCGCGGAGGACGGCCTGACCCTGGAACAGATTCAGGCAGAGATTGCAAGGAGGACGGGCGTATGAAGGTCTATCTCATCGGCGTGGGCATGGGCAACCCGGAGACCCTGACGGTCCGCGCCCTGGAGGCCATCCAGGCGTGCCCCGTGCTGGTGGGGGCCCGCCGCCTGCTGGAGCCCTGGGCGGAGAGCCACGAATGTGTGCCCCTCATCACCGCCGCCGACATCGCCGAGTTCATCGGAAAGACTCCGGAGGGCCCTGTGGCCGTCCTCCTGTCCGGCGACACCGGGTTTTACAGCGGGGCCAAGAACCTGTGGCCCCTGCTGGGCAGCTACGAGGTGGAGACGGTGCCCGGCATCTCCTCCCTCACCTACTTCTGCGCCAGGATCCAGGCCACCTGGCAGGACGCGAAACTGGTCAGCGCCCACGGCCGGGCCCACAACCTGGCGGGGGAGATCCAGCGCAGCGTCAAGACCTTCGCCCTCACCGGCGGGGCCACCAGGGTGGAGGATGTGTGCCGGGAGCTGGTGGAGCGGGGCCTGGGGGAGGTCCGGCTCTCCGTGGGAGAGCGGCTGAGCTACTCCGACGAGCGCATCGTCACCGGCACGGCGGCGGAGCTGGCGGGGGAGAGCTTCGCCGACCTGTCCGTCCTGCTGGCGGAAAATCCCGACCCGGTGGTGCGGCCGTGGAACGGCTCCGGCCTGCCCGACGGGGCCTTCCTCCGGGGGGACGTGCCTATGACCAAGGAGGAGGTGCGCGCTCTGGCCCTGTCCAAGCTGCGGCTGGAGGAACACCACGTGGTGTGGGACGTGGGGGCGGGCACCGGCTCCGTCTCCGTGGAGTGCGCCCTGTCCTGCCCCGCCGGGCGGGTGTACGCCGTGGAGAAGAAGGACGCCGCCCTGGCCCTGCTGGCCGAGAACAGGGCCCGGTTCCACGCCGTCAACCTGGAGGTGGTGGCGGGGACGGCCCCGGAGGCCCTGTCCGACCTGCCCGCCCCCGACCGGGTGTTCCTGGGGGGCACCTCCGGCAGCCTGGAGGAGATTCTCCAGGTGGTGTTCCGCAAGAACCCCGCCGCCCGGGTGGTGTGCACCGCCGTCACCCTGGAGACGGTGGGGGAGGCGGCCAAGTGCTTCTCCCGGCTGGGCAGCCCGGACATGGTGCAGCTCTCCGTTACCCGCACCCGCCCGGCGGGGCGGTACCACCTGATGGACGCCCAGAACCCGGTGTGGATCTTCTCCGGGGAGGGACTGGCATGAGCGCGCCCCGTCTGCTGCTCTGCGCCCCGGCCAGCGGGGGCGGCAAGACCACCCTGACCTGCGCCCTCCTCCAGGCCCTGGTGAACCGGGGGGTGAACCCGGTGGCCTTCAAGTGCGGCCCGGACTACATCGACCCTATGTTCCACAGCGAGATCATCGGGGCAAAGAGCCGCAACCTGGATCTGTTCTTCCTGGGGGCGGACACCACCCGGCATCTGCTGGAGGAGAACAGCCGGGACAGCGGCCTGGCCCTCATCGAGGGGGTCATGGGCTACTACGACGGCATCGGCCTCAGCGCCGAGGCCAGCGCCTGGGATCTGGCCCGCACCACCCGCACCCCGGCGGTGCTGGTGCTGGACGGCCGGGGGCGGGCCCTCACCGCCGCCGCCGTGGTGAAGGGCATACGCGACTTCCGGCCGGACAGCGGCATCGCGGGGGTGGTCCTCAACCGGGTGTCCCCCATGCTCTACCCCCGGCTGAGGGAGGCCATCGAGGGGGAGACGGGTGTAAAGGTCTACGGCTTTCTCCCCAACCGGCCGGACTGCGCCCTGGAGAGCCGCCACCTGGGGCTGGTCACCGCCGCCGAGGTGGCGGGGCTGCGGGAGAAGCTGTCCGCCCTGGCAAAGCAGGCCGAGGAGAGTGTGGACATCGACGGCCTGCTGGCCCTGGCGGCCTCCGCCCCGGATCTGGAGGACAAACCCATGGCCCTGCCGGAGCCGGTGGAGGGGAGGCCCCGCATCGCCGTGGCCAGGGACAAGGCCTTCTGCTTCTACTACGCCGACGGCCTGGCCCTGCTGGAGCGGCTGGGGGCGGAGCTGGTGGAGTTCTCCCCCCTGGCCGACGGGGGCCTGCCGGAGGGGACCTGCGGCCTCTACCTGGGGGGCGGCTACCCGGAGCTGTACGCCGAGGCGCTGGCGGACAACCGCCCCATGCGGGAGGAGGTGCGCGCCGCCGTGCTGGGCGGCCTGCCCACCGTGGCCGAGTGCGGCGGGTTCCTCTACTTAAATCAGACCCTGGCCGACGGGGAGGGCCGGGAGTGGCCCATGGCGGGGGTGTTCCCCGGCCGGGCGGCCAACACCGGAAAGCTGGGCCGGTTCGGGTACATCACCCTGACGGCCCAAACCGACGGCCTGCTGGGCCCGGCGGGGACGAAGATCCCCGCCCACGAGTTCCACTACTGGGACACCGACGCGCCGGGGAGCGCCTTCCGGGCGGAGAAGCCCCAGAGCACCCGGGGCTGGGACTGCGCCTACCACACCCCCACCCTCTACGCCGGGTTCCCCCATTTCCACTTCTGCGCCGCGCGGTCGGCGGCACAGAGATTCGTGGCGGCGGCCCGCCGCTGTCAAAACAATCAGGAGGCATTGTCATGACGCTGGAAGAAGTCATTCAGGGGATCGTCCCCGCCGACCGGAAGGCCATGGACCGGGCAAAGGCCCGGTGGGATTCTATTGCCAAGCCCCTGGGCAGCCTGGGGGCACTGGAGGACGCGGTGATCCGCATCGCCGGCATGACCGGCAGCCCGGACGTGGATCTCTCCCGACGGGCGGTGGTGGTCATGTGCGCCGACAACGGCGTGGTGGCCGAGGGGGTCACCCAGACCGGCCAGGAGGTCACCGCCATCGTGGCGGAGAACATGTCCACCGGGGACACCAGCGTGTGCGCCATGTCCCGCGCCGCAGGCGCGGAGGTGGTGCCGGTGGACATCGGCACCGCCGTCCCGGTGATGGGGGCGCGCATCCGCCAGAAGTGTGTCCGCCGGGGCACCGCCAACATGACCCAGGGCCCCGCCATGAGCCGGGAGGAGGCCGTCCAGGCCATCCTGGCGGGGGTGGAGATCGCCCGGGAGCTGTGCGGCCAGGGCGTCAAGCTGTTGGCCACCGGCGAGATGGGTATCGGCAACACCACCACCTCCTCCGCCCTGGCCGCCGTGCTGCTAGACCGGCCGGTGGAGGATATGACCGGCCGGGGGGCGGGGCTGTCCTCCGAGGGGCTGCAGAGAAAGATCCGGGCCATTGAGACCGCCGTCCGGGTGAACCGGCCCGACCCCGGCGACGTGCTGGACGTGCTCCACAAGGTGGGCGGCCTGGACATCGCCGGGCTGGCCGGCGTGTTCCTGGGGGGCGCCCTGTGCCATACCCCCGTGCTGGTGGACGGATTCATCTCTTCCGTGGCCGCCCTGGTGGCCGCCCGGCTGTGCCCCGACTGCCGGGACTACATGCTGGGCTCCCACGCCTCCGAGGAGCCGGCCAGCCAGCTGGTGCTGGCCGAGCTGAACCTGCGGCCCTTCCTCTACGCCGGGATGCGCCTGGGAGAGGGCACCGGCGCCGTGGCCGTCATGCCCCTGCTGGACATGGGCCTGGCCGTCTACCGGGAGATGACCACCTTTGAGGATACGAACATCGAGGCCTATCAGCCCTTAGTCTAGGGGGGACGTTGTCTGGCTCTTAAAGGCGGCTGACGCTGGATTTCCATCGAACCTGCCCCCGGCAGGTTCGACCCTAGATACGCGGTCACCGCGCCGCCCTATGGGCTGCACAATGACCGCGATACCCCCCTCACCCGCGCCTGCGCGGGTGGTTGCCCGCCGGTGGCGGAGCAAGCAGTGGTGTGCTGTGCAGGCGCGCAAGGTGAATTGCCCCGTAGGGGCAAGAGAAGGCACCCTGGGGTGTGTCCTGCTCCGCACAGATTTTGATTGGATTTCGCCGCGAGGCGGCGAAACTCTGCGAGGCCGTAGGGCGGGGGCTTGCCCCCGCCGATGGGAGGTGCACGCATGCTGATATTGGTATCCGGCGGCGCGGGGAGCGGCAAGTCGGAGTTTGCCGAGGGGGTGGTCACCTCCTCCGGCCTGGACGAGCGGGTGTACCTGGCCACCATGAAGGTGTGGGACGCGGAGAGCGTCCGCCGGGTGGAGCGGCACCGGCAGATGCGGGCGGGGAAGGGCTTTGAAACCCTGGAATGCCCGGAGAACCTGGCGGATGCTGTTCTGCCCTCCGGCTGCGCCGCCCTGCTGGAGGATCTCTCCAACCTGACCGCCAACGAGTTTTTCGGAGAGCAGGGCCGTCAGGGGGCCTTTGACCGGGTGCTGGCGGGCATTGACCGCGCCGCCGGGCAGGCCGGGCTGCTGGTGGTGGTGACCAACGAGCTGTTCTCCGACGGGATGGACTACGACCCGGACACCCTGGCCTATCTGGACGTGCTGGCCCGGCTCAACCGGGCCGTGGCCGCCCGGGCCGACGGGGTGTACGAGGTGGTCTGCGGAATTCCCGTGGCCTGGAAGGGGGAGAAGCCGTGAAATCTGTCATCATCGCCTTTGCCATGTACTCCAAGCTGCCCATGCCCCGGGTGGACTGGGAGAAAAAGGCCCTGTCCTGGGCCCTGTGCTGGTTCCCCCTGGTGGGGCTCTTCATCGGGGTTGCCTTGCGGCTGTGGCTGGCTCTGGCCCGCTGGCTGGGCTTCGGGGACATCTTCACCGCCGCCTTTGCCCTGCTGCTCCCCATCGCCCTCAGCGGCGGCATCCATCTGGACGGCTTCTGCGACACCTGCGACGCCCTGTCCTCCCACCAGAGCCGGGAGAAGAAGCTGGAGATTTTGAAGGACTCCCACACCGGGGCCTTCGCTATCATCTGCTGCGGGCTGTATCTGCTCGTGTTTTTCGCCGCCTGGTGCCAGGTGGAGGCGGCGGGGCGGACCGCCCTGGTCCTCGGCCTGGGGCCGGTGCTGTCCCGAAGCCTGTCCGGCCTGTTCGCCGTCACCCTGCCCAACGCCCGGGGCACCGGCCTGCTGGCCACCTTCACCGGCCCCATGGACGCGGCCAGGGCGAGGGTGGTGCTGGCGGTGTGGGCCATCGCCGCCGCTGCGGCCATGGTATTCCTGTCCCCCTGGACGGGGGTAGGGGTACTGGCGGGCGCGGCCCTGGCGTGTGTGTACTATGTGGCCACCGCCAAACGGCAGTTCGGCGGGGTTACCGGTGACCTGGCCGGGTTCTTCCTCCAGCTCTGCGAGCTGGGCATGGTGCTGGGGGCGGTAGTGGCCCAGCGGATTGAGGTGTTGGTATGATTCTCATCATCGGCGGCGCGGGCCAGGGCAAGCTGGACTACGCCCTGGAAAAGACCGGGTGCGGCCCCGACCAGGTGGCCCGCACCCCGGAGGAGGCCCGCACAAAGCCCATCTTTGCCGGGCTGGAGCAGTGGCCGGAGCTGGACGAGAACGAGCTGCTCTCCGCCAACCCGGAGATCGTCCTGATCTGCGATGAGGTGGGCTGCGGCGTGGTGCCGGTGGATCCGGCGCAGCGAAAGCGGCGGGAGCAGGTGGGGCGGCTGTGCTGCCGCCTGGCGAAGCGGGCGGAGCGGGTAGAGCGGATCTTCTGCGGCCTGCCCATGGTTTTGAAAGGAGAGGGCCCATGGAACTGATTTTGATCCGCCACGGCACCACCCAGGGCAACCTGGAGAAGCGGTTTATCGGCACGCTGGACGTGCCCCTGCTCCCCCAGGGGGAGGAGCTGGCCCGGCGGGTGGGGCCCACCCTGCCCGGGGTGGAGCACATCTACCGCAGCCCCCTCCGGCGGTGCCTCCGGACGGCGGAGCTGCTGTGGCCCGGGGTGCCCATGACGGTGGTGGACGAGCTGCGGGAGAGCGACTTCGGCCCCTTTGAGGGGAAGAACCACGAGGAGCTGAAGGACGACCCCCTCTATCAGGCGTGG
>NZ_JAHZDL010000107.1:0-7371 GCF_019422385.1 Flavonifractor sp. | reverse complement strand
CTACGGCCCCAACGCGGACGGGATCACCGATTACGACGACACCGACTACGGCCCCAATGCCGATGGCATCACCGACTACGACGACTGGGGCGATGACGACGACTGGTACGGCGACCCCACCGGCGAGGACCACTGGGACGACGATGACGACGGCTGGGACGACACGGACTACGACGACCGGGACGACGATGACGACTGGGACGACGATTGGGACGACTGAGCCCCTCCGCCTGCGCCACGAGGTCAAGCACCAGATCTCTCCCCAGGAGGATCTGGTGCTTACCTCCCGGCTTCAGAAGCTCTTTCCCCGGGACGGCCACGCTGGGCCGGACGGCTCCTACCGGGTGACCAGCCTGTATTTCGACACCCCCTACGACGTCGCCCTCCGGGAGAAGCTGGACGGGGTGGACCGGCGGGAGAAGTTCCGCCTGCGGTACTACGGGGAGCGCCCGGATTTTCTCAAGCTGGAGAAGAAGTGGAAGGTCAACGGCCTGTGCGGCAAGCGTTCCGCCCGCCTGACTTTGGAGGAGGCGGAGCGGTTGCTCTCCGGGGAGGACGCCTTCCTTCTGGAGCGGGGTGAGCCCCTGCTGTCGGAGCTGTACCACAAGCTCCATGGGACGTTGCTGCGGCCCAGGACGGTGGTGTGCTATGACCGGGAGGCCTTCCTGTACGTCCCCGGAAACGTCCGGGTGACCCTGGACCGGAACCTGCGCACCTGCAGGGACAGCGCCGGCTTCCTGTCCCCCGGTTCGTTCCCCCTGAAACCTCTGGACGCTTTGACGGTGCTGGAGGTCAAGTACGACGCCTTTCTCCCCGACCTGGTGCGCCTGGCCGTCCAGACGCCGGACCGCCGGGCGGGGGCCTGTTCCAAATACGCCCTGTGCCGGCGGTTTGACTGAGAACGAAGAAAAGAGGTGTGGCTGCCATGCCCACGTTCACCTTTCAGGACATCTTCAAATCCAGCTTTCTGGAGCGGCTGGACGCGGTCTCCCTGCCGGACGCCGCCATCGCCCTGGCGCTGGCCTTCTGCCTGGGCCTGTTCATCTTCCTGGTCTATAAAAAATGCTACGCCGGCGTCATGTACGCCCCCAGCTTCGGGGTGACCCTCATCGCCCTCACCCTCATCACAACCCTGCTGATCCTGGCGGTGACCAGCAACATCGTCCTCTCCCTGGGCATGGTGGGCGCCCTGTCCATCGTCCGCTTCCGCACCGCCATCAAGGAGCCCATGGACATCGCCTTCCTGTTCTGGGCCATCGCGGCGGGCATCGTACTGGCGGCGGGACTCATCCCCCTGGCGGTGCTGGGGAGCCTCTTTGTGGGGGTGGTGCTGCTGGTGTTCTCCCGGCAGAAGAACGGGGAGTCCCCCTACATCCTGGTGGTCCACTGCGCCGACCAGGATGTGGAGGGGCAGGTGCGCGCCCTGGTGGAGGCCCGGGTGCGGCGGCTGAATCTGAAGAGCAAGAGCGTGGCCCCGGGCCAGATCGAGCTGAACTACGAGGTGCGCCTGCGGGATGCCGACACCGAGTTCGTCAATGAGCTGGGGGCCATGGAGGGCGTGGGGAACGTGGTGTTGGTCTCCTACAACGGGGACTACATGGGGTGAGGCCATGATCCGCCACCGGCATATCGACCGCATCTGCGCCGCGGCCATCCTGCTGGCCCTGATCCTCACCGGTCTGCTCTGCTTCGGGGAGGCTCTGGGCCTCCGGCCCGCCAGCGCCGCGCCCGGGTACGCCTCCCGCCTCTTTGATGATGGCCGGGTCCACACCGTGGACCTGCGGGTGGAGGACTGGGCGGCTTTCCTCGAAAACGCCCCGGCGGAGGAGTATATCCCCTGCACCGCGGTCATCGACGGGGAGGAGTTTTACCAGGTGGGCCTGCGGGCCAAGGGGAACAACTCCCTCCGGCTGACGGAGGAGTACGGCCTGTCCCGGTACAGTCTGAAGCTGGAATTCGACCACTATGTGGACGGCGGGAATTACCACGGACTGGACAAGCTCTCCCTGGATGCCTCCTTCCAGGACAACAGCTACCTCAAGACCTACCTGGCCTACCACATGATGGCCTACATGGAGGCGCCGGCCCCTCTGTGCAGCTACGCCTGGGTGACGGTGAACGGTCAGCCTTGGGGGCTGTTTCTGGCCATCGAGGAGCCGGAGGAGGCCTTTGCCCGGCGGAATTTCGGCCCGGATCACGGAGCGCTCTATAAGCCGGACTACCGCTCCCTGAACGCGGAGAACGCCGACGTGGCCCTGCGGTACATTGGCGATGACCCCGACCGCTACCCCAACATCTTTGACAACGCCAAGTTTGACACGGACGGGGCGGACCGGGAGCGGCTGATCCAGGCCCTGCGGGTGCTGTCTACCGGCGAAAATCTGGAGACGGCGGTCAACGTGAACGAGGTGCTGCGATACTTTACAGTGCAGGTCTTTGTGATGAACTGGGACAGCTACCTGGGCCACACCGGACACAACTACTTCCTCTATGAGGAGGACGGGGTGATCTCCATCCTGCCCTGGGACTACAACCTGGCCTTCGGCACCTACGCCCTGGGCATGACCGATCCCATCCGGGACCCCGACGTACTGATCAACTGGCCCATCAACACCCCCGCCCGGGGGGAGACCATGCTGAAACGCCCCCTCTATCACAATCTGATGAAAAACAACGACTATTTTGCTCGGTATCACGCCTATTTCGACCATCTGCTCACGGAGTATTTCGAGAGCGGCCGGTATGAGGCGGTCATCCGGCAGACCCAGGCCATGATCGCCCCCTATGTCCAGGCCGACCCCACCGCCTTCTGCTCCTATGAGGACCACCTGCTGGCGGTGGACACCCTGCTGGAGGTGTGCCGCCTGCGCTCGGAGAGCGTCCGGGGACAGTTGGAAGGAGACTATCCCGCCACCCTGGCCCAGTGGGCGGAACGCCCGGTGTTCGGGGTGGACGCTTCCCATGTGGACCTGCGGGCCCTGGGGGATTTCGATGACCTGGAGGCGGCAAGGGAGCGGCAGGATGAGGCCGCGGCGGTGGTGGAGTGACGCAGGGAAAGAACATGGAATGAGTTTCAGAACAGATCCACGCCAATTTGGTGCTTGATAAACGAAAAAATCAGGCCGCCGGTTCCGAAAGGAACCGGCGGCCTGATTGCAATTTCACCGTTGTCACATTTCCGCCAGATAATACCGCAGGTTCTTCGCCGTTCCTTGCTTTTCCAGCAGGCCGTCCCGGGTCATCTCCCGCAACAGCAGGATCGCCGTGGCCTGGGAGACGCCCAGCGCCGCCTCCACGTCCTTCCGGACGACCCAGCCGTTCTCTCTGCACAGCCCGATGACCTTCTGCACCCGGGCCTCTCTCTTGCCCAAACTGGTGGCTGGCCGGGCAGGCGGGGTATTTTCTGCTTCGCGGCTGAAATTCAGGTTCGGCAGGGTGATCTTGAAGGCATGGTCGGTGGCCTCGATAGCCGGCTGCACCGCCGCGCCGGCGTAGCACTCGTGGATACGGAGAATGCCGGTTCCGTAGGCCTCGATCAGCCGCAGGCGGTAGAAGATGTTGGCCAGGTCAGGGTTACGCAGCACTGATACGCCCAGGCGGATGTCCTCCAGCCCGATGCCCCTGGCCAGGCCGCCGATGGTGACGAACTCGATCCGATCCTCAAAGATACTAATAAGGGTAGGGCCGCTGAAGGCGTAGTCCCGGTGGACCAGGGCGTTGAGCAGCGCCTCCCGCACGGCCTCGGGCGGGTAGTCCCGGATATCCACCCGGTCCAGGCCGGAGAACTCCGCCCGGGTGCGGTTGAATCGGTCGATATAGCCGTAGGCATCCTCCAGTTGCTGGAGCAGAGAGCCGGTCAGCTCCTGCCGGTCCTTGAAGACCGACTTTTTGCTGCCCTCGAAGACCGCCAGCTTGACGGTGTGGTTGCACTGGTCTGAGAGCAGGAATGCCAGGTTGGTGTATGTACCGTCCGGACCGATCAGATGGAGCGTGCGCATCTGAGACGGGCCGAAGGCCACGTTCCGGCTCCGGAAAAACGCCGAGGCCTGCTCAAAGGTGAGTCGCTGCTCCAGGGAGCGGGCGGCCTCGTAGCTGTCGCCGCTGGTCTCCTTGATCATGTCCAGAATTGCCGCTTCGCTGGCGGGGACGGTGGAGGCCCCTTGACGGACAAAGACACCCTCCGGGCGGATACCCTTGCTGTGGAGGTAGTAAGGCCGGGCCGTTCCCCGCTGGACCCGGACGCAGATCACCGGCTTTCCCTCCATGGTCTCACAGCGGCACTCCAGGAACATCGTCAGGTCCGGGCGCACGGCGTCCCGGATGGCGTTGGTGACCCGGAGCATGGTGCCGTCTGCGTCGTCCACGCCGCGCACCGTGCCGTCGTCCTCAATGCCCACATAGAGGGTGCCGCCGTCGCAGTTGGCGAAGGCGATGGCGGTATTCTTGATGTCGTCCACATACTCCCGCTTCAGCTCGGTCGTTTTGTTTTCCGTGAACATGATGAACCTCCCACAAGCAATCTAATAATCTGATAATTATTATATTAGATTTCCGCGGGATTGCAAGGGGATTTTGTCTCCATGGAGCTATTTTATTGGACCATGCCGCTCAGGCTGTGAACGCAAAAGTCCTCGTACAGCGTATCTGGTTTTCTGATTTGCGTTCAGCGTAGACCTAATGTCGAGCCGCGGTTTTCCGCGCCGCCGAAGGTTTGCGCTGAACGTATTTTTGCGCCCGGCTGAAATTTTCCAAAAAAGTTTTTCTAAGGGGGCAAAAACAGGGAGCCTTTTCTCCATTTATTATGAAAGGGCAATCACGGGCGCCTCCGCCGGCAGGAGTTTTGAAAAATTTTTGCCGGGAGGGGGTGAAAATACTCCCTTCATTTCTACATGCTTAATGAAGGGGCTTTTCAGGAGGCTTCCCGCCCCGAGCCCTTATCCTGTTATGAGAGAAGGTCTTTCCCATGAAATCACACGATCCGATCCGCAGCGAACGGCGCCTGTTGGAGGCTCTCCGAGCCGCGGAGACGGCGACGCTCGCCCTGCGGGACTATGCCGCCACCGTCCTGCCGCCGGGACCGCCCGCAGCGGGAGGCCCGTCCATCGGCGAGGAGGCGCCTGCCAGGGTGGAGCTGCTGGAGGGCGGCTGGCTGGCCGTCACCCTGGAGGCCGTCCTGCCCCGCCGGGGCGACAGCGACCGCAGCCGCTTCCTGGCCCACTCCCTGCGCGCAGCCATCCGCCGGGCGTTCCCGGACCGGCTGCCGCCCAAGTTCCACATCTGCGTCCTGGCCTATGAACATATCTACGGCCCGGGCCGCCGCTTTTTGGACCACGACAACCTGGAGCTGAAGCACTGCCAGGATGTGCTGGAGGCGGCGTTCCTCACCAACGATACCTCCGCCCTCTGCTCCGCCTTCCAGTGCAGCCACCGGGGCGAACGGAACGCCACCCGCATCTGGGTCCTGCCCGCCGAGGCGTTCCCCAAGTGGCTGGAGAGCCATCGGGAGTCCTGGGCCGGACCACCGGAAACCTGAAACAATAGCGGAAAAATGATCCGAAAAAACATACCGATTTCTGATTTTTCGCGCCTGCAGATTTTCGGTGCCGCTTTTTGGCCGGAAAGCCAGTATTCCCAAGGGGGCCGGCCGCGGACTTCCAACGCCGTTGGGATCTTTATGGTTTTGAGGCAGTGCGGCAGCGGCAGTCTGTCGGACAGAGCCTGTGCCGGACAGATCCCGCGAGGAATGGCGGCAGTCTGGGCAAGGAGCTCAGTGTGAAAAGAGCCGCGGGCTGTAGAGATCGCAGTACTTAAGATATGAGGATGATACAAGATGAAATGGAATACAGAATATTTTGGCTTTCGCCTGCTGGTGTTCGTGGGGTTCTGCGGCGAGGTGCCGGTGGCGCTGCTGCGGAAGGCGGGCGGCTGCTATGACTATCGCCGGCGGGTGGTAACGGAGCTGGTGCGGACGGGATATCTGAAGGAGCGGAAGTTCCGGGGAGAGCGCCGCCGTGTGGTCCGCTCCCTGTCTCTGACCAGCAGGGGGCTGAACCAGATCCAACACCTCTCTCCCGGCCGGGCGGAACAGATCCGGGCACGCCTGCTGGCTCCGGCCGACGGCCAGGGGGACTGGAGACGGACCCAGCGGCTCCACCGGAACGCCGCCTGCCTGCTGCTGGCCCACCAGCTGGGGGCACGATGGGTCCCGGGCAGGCGCAGGGACGACGCCAGGCGGAAGGAGCTGGTCTATTACAGCGCCTATGAGCTGAACAAGGTCTGCGGCAAGGACAACAAGTCCGCCCGGGTGTCCGGGGTGCTGCTGACGCCTGGCGAGCGCTATTACGCCCTCTATTACCTGGGCCGCCGGAATATGCGGTGGAACCCCGAGACGGAACTGCTGTTCCGGGATCAGTTCGAGCAGTCGGAGGCCGGGGCCGGCTTTTCCTACAGCGGCAGCATCCTGCTGGGGGAAGCGTGGGAGCAGGCCGCCGACCTGGTGCCCCATGCACTGAATCCGCGCAGCCGCCTGATCCGCTTTGCCCGGGAGGACTTCTTCTACTACATCGCCTTTGACGAGAACGGACGCCGGCTGCTCCGAGCGATCCTGGACGAGCACTGCCTCTACCAGCTCCAGCAGTACCTGCTGCGGGAGGCGCACTGCCCGGTCACCAACGAGCCTGTGTACTTGTTCCCCCTGGAGCTGCTGGCGGGATTCTATCAGCTACCGGGGGAGCGGCAATACCACGTCCGGCCGGGTCTGGGCTGGTTCTTCGATTTCCAGATGCCCGCCATAGAGCGGCTGTGCAACACCGGGGCGGAGTTGGTCTCCCTGCCCGGCAGCCTGCTGGCCGGTCTGGACCGGAAGGAGGGGGAGCGGAATGGATCGTGAGAAGATCATCACCGCCGCCGAGCTGATGGATATGCAGTTCCTGCCCCGTTCCACGGTGGTGGACGGGATGCTCCCCGCCGGGTGCTACATTCTGGCGGGAGCCCCCAAGGTGGGCAAGTCCTTCCTCATGGCCCAGCTGTGCTGGTGTGTGGCTACAGGGACCCCCTTCCTGGGACAGCCCACCCACCGCTCCCAGGTGATGTATCTGTCTCTGGAGGACACGGGGGAGCGCGTCCAGGGCAGGCTGATCCGGATGTTCGGTGTGGAGCACCCAGTGGGACGCCTCCATCTGAAATTTGAAACCGACCTGCGTGGGAGAGACCTGCTGGCGATGCTGGAGGGCTTCTTCATGGATCACCCAAGTGTCCGCCTCGTTGTCATCGACACCTTCCAGCGGGTGCGGGAGGGCGGCGGCGCTCAGTACAGCTACCAGAGCGACTATGAGGAGATCCGCCCCTTCAAGGAATTTACCGACATCCACG
>NZ_JAHZDL010000106.1:0-7420 GCF_019422385.1 Flavonifractor sp. | reverse complement strand
CTGGCCCCCCTGCGGGCGGAGAAGGCCAAGCTGGAGAAGGCCATCCGCATGACCCAGGAGGACAAGCGGGGCCCCCTGCTGGAGAAGCGCCGGGTTCTGGCGGTGGAGGAGGACAAGCTCGAGCTGGAGGTGCGGCAGATGCTCACCCGGAAGCTCATGGTCTGGAAGGACGCCTTCCTGGCCAACATGGAGGCCCTGGGCCACCTGGATCTGATCGTGGCCAAGGCCAAGCTGGCCCTGCGCTACCACTGCGTCCGGCCCGCCCTCAGCACCGACAAGACCATCTCCCTGAAGGGGGTGAGCCACCCCCAGGTGGCGGAGGAGCTGGCGGAGCGGGGCGAGCAGTTCACCGCCCTGGAGCTGGAGCTGGGCCCCGGCTGCACCGTCATCACCGGCGCCAACATGGGCGGCAAGACCGTGTCTCTGCGCTCCACGGTGCTGTCCCTGCTGCTCTGCCAGTGCGGCTTCTTCGTGTTCGCCCAGTCCGCCCGGCTGCCCCTGTTCGACCGGGTGGAGCTGATTCTGGCCGACAGCGGCCCCGGCGCCGGCGGCCTGTCCTCCTTCGGCAAGGAGGTTCACCTGCTGGATCAGCTGCTCCGCAAGACCAGGGATGAGTTCTTCTTCGTGGCCCTGGACGAGTTCGCCCGGGGCACCAACCCCCAGGAGGGCGCCGCCCTGGCCCGGGCCCTGGTGCGCTACCTGGGCACCCTGGACTGCGTGGCCCTCATGACCACCCACTACGACGGCGTGTCCGACGTGGCCGGGGCCCACTACCAGGTGGCCGGCCTGGTGCGGGAGATCGACGGCGACGAGGGGGACGACCCCCGCAAGCGCATCGCCCGGCGGATGGACTACCGCCTGCTGCCCGCCCCGCCGGGGGCCCCCTGTCCCCGGGACGCCCTGCGGGTTTGCCGGCTGCTCAAGCTGGACGACGCCCTCATGGAGCTGTTCCAGGCCGATTTGTAACTGTTCCGGTGGTAAGTATCCCCGTAACTATTTTGACCGGAAAGAGGGGGGAAATCTCCCTTCTTTCCGGCATTTTTTCACTTAAAAATTTTTTCGGAAAAATTGTTGACAAATTTAACTTGTGGGAGTATAGTGTTCTTGTAAAAAATAAATAATACGCATGGATAGAGGCGCGGAGCGCAAGGTACCGGGACAATGACAAGGGCAGGCGAGCCCGATGTGTCCCGGGAATGTACGTTCCGCCGAAGGGGGACGTGAACCGCACAGCCCTCCCCCTGAGCCGCAGGCCCAGTGCTTGCGGATTGTCATGAGTAACATGAAGCGCTATTTGTGTCTGATTGGAGGCCGGAAGGTGTCCGCAGATGCAAGTAGTGTTTTTTTGTGCATGAAGCGCTATCACGTTCCCTTGGGGTGGATGTTATTCTCTTGGCGGACGGGGTGGCGTTATTTTTACGAGGAGGCGTGTTATGGAAAAGCTCATCATTACCGCGGCCATCTGCGGCGCAGAGGTCACCAAGGAAAACAACCCCGCGGTGCCCTACACCGTGGAGGAGATGGTCCGCGAGGCCAAGAGCGCGTTTGACGCGGGCGCGGCGGTCATCCACGTGCATGTCCGCTGGGACGACGGCACCCCCACCCAGGATCGCGAGCGGTTCCGGGTGATCCTGGACGCCATCAAGGAGGCCTGCCCCGGCGTGATCCTGATCCCCTCCACCGGCGGCGCCACCGGCATGACCCCCGAGGAGCGGCTCCAGCCCACCGAGCTCTTCCCCGAGATGGCCACCCTGGACTGCGGCACCTGCAACTTCGGCGACGACATCTTCGTCAACGACATGCCCACCATGCGGGCCTTCGGCAAGCGCATGATCGAGAACCACATCAAGCCCGAGTATGAGTGCTTCGAGATCGGCCACCTGGACACCATCCTCACCATGGCCAAGCGCGGCGAGGTTCCCGGCGGCCCCATGCAGTTCAACTTCGTGCTGGGCGTGTCCGGCTGCACCCCCGCCACCGCCGGCAACCTGGACTACTTAGTGCGGCAGCTGCCCGCCGGCTCCACCTGGACTGCCACCGGCATCGGCCGCAGCGCCTTCCCGCTGGCCGCCATCGCCATCGCCATGGGCGGCAACGTCCGGGTGGGCTTTGAGGACAATATCTACCTGGGCAAGGGCCAGAAGGCCGCCTCCAACGGCGAGCTGGTGGCCAAGGTGGCCCGCATCGCCCACGAGCTGGGCCGTGAGATCGCCACCCCCGAGGAGGCCCGCAAGATCCTGTCCTTGGCATAACCTAGTTGTTCCAATCTCCCCAACCATATATCGAAAAGACCCCAAATCTCCCCAACCGAACCAAAAAGAACGAAACAGGAGGAACTTGCTATGCAGAAGAAAGGCAACAAGTACGGCACCCATCGCGTGATTGAGCCCAAGGGCCTGCTGACCCAGGCTGCCAAGAAGATCGACAACAACATGGACGAGATCTACTCCAACGAGATCCTGTGCGATGTGTCCGCGCTGAACATTGACTCCGCCTCCTTCACCCAGATCTACGAGGCCTGCGAGAAGGATCTGGCCCGTACCGAGCAGATGATTCTGGACATCGTGAACGAGCGCGGCAAGATGCAGAACCCCGTCACCGGCTCCGGCGGCATGTTCATCGGCACCGTCAAGGCCATCGGCGAGGATCTCCAGGGCAAGATCGACCTGAAGGTGGGCGACAAGATCGCCTCCCTGGTGTCCCTGTCCCTGACCCCCCTGAAGATCAACAAGATCAAGGCCATCCACCCCGAGATCGACCGCGTGGACGTGGACGCCCAGGCCATCTTGTTTGAGTCCGGCCTGTATGCCAAGCTGCCCGACGACATGAGCGAGGAGCTGGCCCTGGCCGCCCTGGACGTGGCCGGCGCTCCCGCCCAGACCGCCAAGCTGGTCAAGCCCGGCGACTCCGTGCTGATCCTGGGCGGCGCCGGCAAGGGCGGCATGATGTGCTGCTACGAGGCCATGAAGCGCGTCGGCCCCACCGGCAACGTGGTGGCCCTGGTCATCTGCCAGGAGGACGCCGACCTGCTCAAGAGCATGAACCTGTGCCACCACGCCATCGTGGGCTCCGCCACCGAGCCTGTGGACGTGCTGGAGAAGTCCCTGGCCGCCAACGGCGGTAAGGAGTACGATATCTCCATCCTGATCGTCAACGTGCCCGCCTGCGAGATGAGCGCCATCCTGCCCGTCCGCGACAACGGCACCGTGTACTGCTTCTCCATGGCTACCGACTTCGCCAAGGCTGCGCTGGGCGCCGAGGGCTGCGGCAAGGACGTCACCATGGTCATCGGCAACGGCTACACCAAGGATCACGCCGCCATCACCCTGGCCGAGCTCCGCGAGAATCCCCAGCTGAAGGAGTACTTCGAGAAGAAGTACCTGTAATCGAAAAAGCGGCTCCGCCGCTTTTTCGAGAGATTGCAGCCCGCCGCGCGCAAGTTTTGCCCGCTAAGGCGGCCAAAACTCACACTTGCGGTCTGAGAAGTGTTTTTGACCACGCACATGTCGCGGTCAAAAACGAAATCCTACTTGATTTGTGCCCTGCGGGCACAAACTCTGCGAGGCTTTTATACGTACCATCCACAATCATTTCTTATGTGACATTCCCGCAGCGGCGGCATCGCCGCCGGGCGGCTGGGAATTCCTCCTCCCCAACCCTTCCCCGCCGTCCCCGCGGCCGGTTTCCCCGTCTGTGGCTTCTAATGTCTCCCCAAATCTGATTTAGAAAGGATGACCTTGTTATGGTAGAGTCCCGCCGTAAGATCCTGTTCCCCAACGTGACCGATGAGGAGTGGAATGACTGGCACTGGCAGGTCAAGAACCGTATCGAGACTCTGGAAGATCTGAAGAAGTACATCGAGCTGACTCCCGAGGAAGAGGAAGGCGTCAAGGCCTGCCTGGGTACCCTGCGCATGGCCATCACCCCCTACTACCTGTCCCTGATCCAGCCCGGTGATCCCCATGATCCCGTCCGTCTGCAGGCCATCCCCACCGCCAAGGAGCTGCACCAGGCCGACTCCGACCTGCTGGATCCCCTGCACGAGGATGAGGACTCCCCCGCTCCCGGTCTGACCCACCGCTATCCCGACCGCTGCCTGCTGCTGATCACTGACCAGTGCTCCATGTACTGCCGTCACTGCACCCGCCGCCGCTTCGCCGGCCAGCACGACGCCGGCCTGCCCGTGGATCAGGTGGATCAGGCCATCGAGTACATCCGCAACACTCCCCAGATCCGCGACGTGCTGCTGTCCGGCGGCGACGCCCTGCTGGTGAGCGACGAGCGCCTGGAGTACATCATCGCCAAGCTGCGTGAGATCCCCCACGTGGAGATCGTCCGCATCGGCTCCCGTACCCCCGTGGTGCTGCCTCAGCGCATCACTCCCGAGCTGTGCAACATGCTGAAGAAGTATCACCCCATCTGGCTGAACACCCACTTCAACCACCCCAACGAGATCACCCCCGAGTCCGCCAAGGCCTGCGCCATGCTGGCCGACGCCGGTATCCCGCTGGGTAACCAGAGCGTGCTGCTGGCCGGCATCAATGACTGCGTCTACACCATGAAGAAGCTGGTCAACGAGCTGGTTCGCATCCGCGTGCGCCCCTACTACATCTATCAGTGCGACCTGTCCATGGGCCTGGAGCACTTCCGTACTCCCGTCAGCAAGGGCATCGAGATCATCGAGGCTCTGCGCGGCCACACCTCCGGCTTCTGCGTGCCCACCTTCGTGGTGGACGCCCCGGGCGGCGGCGGCAAGACCCCCGTTATGCCCCAGTACGTCATCTCCCAGACCCCGCACAAGGTCATCCTGCGCAACTACGAGGGCGTTATCACCACCTACACCGAGCCCGAGCACTACACCGACTGCCAGTGCGACTACTGCACCGGCAAGAAGAAGAAGGAGCTCATGGGCGTGGCCGGCCTGGAGCGCGGTCAGGCGCTGTCCATGGAGCCCGCCAACCTGGAGCGTCATAAGCGCTCCCACCACGAGGAATAATCCGACCTCCTCTCTCATGAGCGGGCCGTCGCGTTGGCGGCGGTCCGCTCCCCCCTCTTTTTCACCTAACCTGAGAATGGAAGTGATATACGTTGGAATCTAAGCTCAACCTTGATTTTAAGCTGGTGGAGCAGGCCCGTGCCCACGCCTCCCGCGTGGCCGATGACACCCAGCGCTTTATTGATGAGCGCACCACCTCCACCGTAGAGCGCACCATCTGCCGCCTGCTCGGCATTGACGGCGTGGACGCCCAGGACGTGCCCCTGCCCAACGTGGTGGTGGATCACCTGATGGACAAGAACGCCCTGTCCCAGGGCGCCGCCTTCTGGATCGGCAACGCCATGGTGGAGACCGGCAAGGATCCCCAGGCCATCGCCGAGGATGTGGCCGCCGACAAGCTGGATCTCACCGCCCTGCCCACCCACGGCGAGGCCGAGATCCACGCCGCCCTGGCCCCCATCGTGGAGAAGAGCCTGAGCAAGATCGCCGCCCGCCGCAAGCGCCGCGAGGACTTCATCGCCGCCCACGGCGGTGAGAAGACCGGCCCCTGGATCTACCTGATCGTGGCCACCGGCAACATCTATGAGGACGTGGTGCAGGCCACCGCCGCCGCCCGACAGGGCGCCGACGTCATCGCCGTTATCCGCACCACCGGCCAGTCCCTGCTGGACTACGTGCCCTACGGCGCCACCACCGAGGGCTTCGGCGGCACCTACGCCACCCAGGAGAACTTCCGCCTCATGCGCGCCGCGCTGGACGAGGTGGGCGAGGAGCAGCACCGCTACATCCGGCTGTGCAACTACTGCTCCGGCCTGTGCATGCCCGAGATCGCCGCTATGGGCGCTCTGGAGCGTCTGGACGTGATGCTGAACGACGCCCTGTACGGCATTCTGTTCCGCGACATCAACATGCAGCGCACCATCGTGGACCAGTATTTCTCCCGCGTTATCAACGGCTATGCCGGCGTGATCATCAACACCGGCGAGGACAACTATCTGACCACCGACGACGCCATCACCGCCGCCCACACCGTTCTGGCCTCCCAGTTCCTGAACGAGGCCTTTGCCAAGGACGCCGGTATGCGTGAGGAGCAGATGGGTCTGGGCCATGCCTTTGAAATGGACCCCGCCGTGGAGAATACCTTCCTCTACGAGCTGGCTCAGGCGCAGATGGCCCGCGAGATCTTCCCCAACGCCCCGCTGAAGTACATGCCGCCCACGAAGTTCATGACCGGCAATATCTTCCGCGGCCACATCCAGGATGCCCTGTTCAACATGGTGACCATCCTCACCAACCAGCGGCTGTGCCTGCTGGGCATGATGACCGAGGCCATCCACACCCCGTTCATGTCCGACCGCGCCCTGTCCATCGAGAATGCGCAGTATATCTTCCGCACCATGAAGGATCTGGGCAGCGAGCTGACCTATAAGGAGAACGGCATCATCCGCAACCGTGCCAACGAGGTGCTGACCAAGGCCACCGATCTGCTGAAGGAGATCGAGAAGCTGGGCCTGTTCACCACCATTGAAAAGGGTATTTTCGCCGATGTCAAGCGTCCTAAGGACGGCGGCAAGGGCCTGGCCGGTGTTGTGGTCAAGGACGACAAATACTTCAATCCCTTTGTTGAAGTCATGAAAGGGAAGGTGGCAGCAGAATGAGCAGCGGACTGTATAACACCCATAAGATCGATTTCGATACCACCCTGGACCTGACCCGTCTGAAGCCCTACGGCGACACCATGAACGACGGTAAGGTGCAGACCAGCTTCACCCTGCCCGTCAAGGACGACGAACGCGGCGAGGAGGCTGCCCGTCAGATCGCCAAGAAAATGGGTCTGGACGAGCCCAATGTGGCTTACCACACCCCCCTGGACAAGGAGTTCACCTTCTATGTGGTCTACGGCAGCTGCGTCCACTCCGTAAACTATGAGGATATCCATGTAATCACCGTGGAGTCCGACGTCATGAGCATGGAAGACACCAATGACTACATCCGCGAGCATATCGGCCGCAAGGTCGTTATGGTGGGTGCGTCTACCGGTACCGACGCCCACACCGTGGGCATCGACGCCATCATGAACCGCAAGGGCTTCGCCGGCCACTACGGCCTGGAGCGCTATGAGATGGTGGAGGCCTACAACCTGGGTTCCCAGGTGCCCAACGAGGAGTTCCTCCGCAAGGCCGCCGAGGTCAACGCCGACGTGGTGCTGGTCTCCCAGACCGTCACCCAGAAGGACGTCCACATCAAGAACCTGACCGAGCTCATCGAGCTGGCCGAGGCCGAGGGCGTCCGCGACAAGTACATCTTCTGCTGCGGCGGCGCCCGCATCACCCACGCTCTGGCCAAGGAGCTGGGCTACGATGCCGGCTTCGGCGCGGGCACCTACGCCGACGACGTGGCCACCTTCTGCTCCAAGGAGCTGGT
>NZ_JAHZDL010000105.1:0-7425 GCF_019422385.1 Flavonifractor sp. | reverse complement strand
TCCAGGCTGCCGAAGTAGTGGGCGCGGCGGGCGTCCTCCCCGCTGCGCCGGGCGGAGGAGCCGAAGGAGCAGTCCGCCCACAGCCAGCCGTGGGGGGCCAGGTAGAACATGGCCCAGTCGTGGGGCCCCGCCCCGTCGGGGCGGACGGACAGGCCGCTCTGCCACCGGGCGGGGATGCCCGCGATGCGGCACAGGGTGATGAAGAGCAGGGCGAACACCCCGCAGTCCCCCCGCAGGGTCTTGGCGCACTGATCCGGGATGCAGTCCAGCTGGAGGTAGGCGGGCTGATAGCGGTAGTCCACCATGCCGGTGACATAGTCGTAGATGGCCCTGGCCTTCTCCGCCGGGGAGGTGAGCCCCGCCGTCAGCCGCTCCGCCAGGGCCCGCAGGTAGGGGGTAAAGAGAATGTGGGGCGGCTGCTCCTCCAGATCGAAGGTGGGCTGCACCGGGTCCAGGGGGAGGGTCAGGGGGTCCACATACTCCGCCCGGTGGAGGTAGCGGTAGGTGACGTTGAACTCCGACACGCCCCTGGTATCCCACCAGATGGTGCGCTGGGGGGCGTCCTCCGGGGCGGGGATGCCGCCGGGGGTGGCGTCCAGGATCTGGATCCCGCTCTGCTGGGGGCAGGCCGCCGGGAGGGGCAGCCAGGCCTGCACCGCCCGCCCCTCCACCGGCACCAGGGCGCGGATGGAGGCCCGCAGGGTGATGCGGGCGGTGAGGGAGCCCTCCCGCTCCATCCGGGCCAGCATGGCGTCCCGCTCGGTGTGGTCGGCCTGCTCCGGCCGCAGGCCGGGGGCCTCCCGGGGGTAGATGCGCAGGGACTCCAGGAACCGCTCGTGGATGTGCATCTCCCCGCCCAGCATCCGCCAGTCGATGCGCCCGCCGTCCACCAGGGCGTCAAACTGCGCCTCGGTGAACTCCGGCCACTCCGCCCGGATCTGCCCGATGGCCTCCGCCCGGGTGAAGGGGTAGTCGTGGCCCAGCCGCTCCAGCCGCACCCGCTCCGCCTCCAGCCGGGGGGCCAGCAGGGGCTGCTTCCCCCCGGAGAGCCGCCCGTCAATGAGCCGGACGGCCCCCTCCAGATCTCCCATGTCCCGCCGGCGGGCGATGTCGGCGGGCAGGGCGTCGCCCAGATGCAGAAACGCCTCGTTCTTTGTCATAGAACCGGCCTCCCTTTTCTTGATTCGATAGATATGATTCTATCATGTCCGGGCCGTGCTGTCCAGACTGTCCAGGGCGAAGAGGGCGGCCCCCAGGGCGCCGCAGAGATCCGGCTCGGGGGCGATCCACAGGGGGACGCCCAGCCGCTCCTCCAGGGCCTTCACCACCCCCCGGTTGCGGGCCACGCCGCCGGTCATCATGTAGGGCCCTTTGGCCCCCGCCCGGCTGGCCAGGGCGGCGGTCTTGCCCGCCACCGACTGGTTCAGGCCGTGGACGATGTCGGCGGCGGAGTGGTTGTCGGCGATGAGGGAGACCACCTCCGACTCGGCAAAGACGGTGCACATGCTGGAGATGGTCAGCTCCTGCTCCCAGGACAGGCCGATGGCCGCCATCTCGTCCATCTCCAGCTCCAGGGTGCGGGCCATCAGCTCCAGAAAGCGGCCGGTTCCGGCGGCGCACTTGTCGTTCATGACGAAGTTGGTCACGTTCCCCTCCCCGTCCAGGCAGATGACCTTGCTGTCCTGGCCGCCGATGTCCACGATGGCCCGGGCCTGGGGGTACAGCCGGTGGGCCCCCCGGGCGTGGCAGGTGATCTCCGTCACCTGGCCGGTGGCAAAGGGGATGTTGCTGCGGCCGTAGCCGGTGGCCACGATGGCGGCCATGTCCGCCGGAGAAAGGCCGTCCAGGGCGGCGAAGGCCTTCTCCGCCCCCTGGCTGGCCTTGGGGCCGGTGCGGACGATGGCGGAGGCCGCCACGTTCCCGGCCAGATCCAGCACCACCACGTTGGTGGTGGTGGAGCCGCTGTCGATGCCCGCCACGTACTTCCCCCGCCGGCCGGCGGAGGCGGGGGCGGCCCGGAGGTTCATCCCCTCCAGGAAGGCCTCCAGCCGGGTGGACAGCTGCCCGGCGGACAGGGGGGTGAAGTCGGTCTCCACCTTCAGCAGGGGGAGGGCGGTGGACTTGCGCAGGTTCTCGTACTCAAAGGCGTAGTAGTCGCAGAACTTGACGGTGTGGTACACCAGCCCCTTCAGGTTGGGATGGGCCAGCAGCTCCTCCCGCCGCCCCACCCCGTCCATCCGCAGGCAGGGGATCTGCCCCAGCAGGGCCCCGGCGTACCAGTCCAGCAGGCCGTCCAGCTCCTCCCCCAGTCCCTCCGGCGGGGGGACGAAGCGGTTGCCGCCGCAGGTGAAGTCCTCCACCGGGAGGGGGGAGGCCCGGCGCAGGGCGGCCAGGAGGCTCTCCCCCGCACGGGCGCCGGTCACCGCCAGGAAGGGCCCGGCGGGCAGGGGACTGCGGGGGGTGAAGGCGGCCCGGAAGGCCGCGGCGTCGAATTTTGCGTCCCGGTAGGCCCCGTACTCCGCCGCCAGCCGCTTCAGCTCCGCCGCCAGCCTGGCCCGGGCGCAGCCGTCGTCGTGGTGGGGGAGGTCCAGCAGGAAGAGGAAGTCCAGCTCCCCCCGATCCCGGAGCACGTCATAGCAGCGGCGGATGGAGTCGCAGCAGTTGACCAGCACCAGCTCCCGGACGCCCTCCCGGCCGCACTCCTCCAGCACCGCCTTGGCGTGGCAGCAGAAGTGGTTGTGGGTCAGCTCCTCGGCCCGGGTGAAGTCCGCCGCCTCCCGGTTCAGCAGCACCGGCTCCCCGCCGAAGGCGGAGAGCAGCTCCACCGGGGTGTATTTGCAGGTATATCCGATCATTTCGCTCCCTCCAGCAGCTCCAGGAAGGCCTGGAGCCGGGTCACCATCTGTCCGTCGTTCACGTTGCCGCTGTCGCAGCCGTCCCCGTCCAGCACCAGGGTGGGAAAGCCCGCCTCCTCCAGGCGTCCCTTCACCAGCTGGGCCGCGCCGGAGGTCTGCTTGCACCCCCAGTGGCAGAAGTACACCGCCCCGTCGGCGTTCAGCCGCCGGGCCAGTTCCACCGCCCGCTCCGCCCGGCGGGCCGCCCCGCCGTTGAAGGAGGAACTCACCAGCCGCCGGGCCATGGACTCGTAGGGGTGCTCCGGATCGGGGAGGAGATCGGTGTCCAGGGTCATGTCGGAGCCCACGATCTCCACGTCCTCCCGGAAGTTGAGCAGGGCGCGCAGGCTGTCCTGCCAGTGGGGGAGGGTGTGCAGCCACAGCAGCCGCTTCCCCCGCCGCCCCTCCGGCAGGGCGGCCACCTGACTGCACAGCCGCTCCACATACTCCAGGGCCGCCTGGCTGCCCAGCATGGGGTGGACGGCAAAGACCGAGAGCATCTCGGAGGTCATCTCGTCGGACAGGTGCCGCTCCGCCCGCAGCTCCAGGTAGCGGCGGTAGCCCTCCACCGTGGCCCGGGAGCGGGCCATGGCCGCCCGCAGGGCGTCCTCCGACAGGGTGCGGCCGGTGTGGGTCTGAATAAAGTCCCCCATGGCCCGCAGCTGGTCGGCCACATAGGCCACGCTGTCCTCTGTGGCGGAGAAGGGCACGTCCACCGTGAAATGGGGCACGTCCCAGAACCGGGCCAGCCGGCGGAAGGTGAGCTGGTTGGCGTCACAGGCCAGGGAGGTGTTGAGCACGAACCGGGGCTTTGCCATGACGCCGGTCTCCGCCAGGCCCAGCAGGATCTTGTGGTAGGAGCAGTAGCTGTCCGGCACCCCCCGCTCCTCCGCGGCCTCCACGAACACCCGCTCGGCCGCCGTGGACACCAGGTAGCAGGACAGGCCCTCGGGCAGCACCGGCGGGATGTCCAGGGCGTGGAGCAGCTCGCAGGGCAGGAAGATGTTGACGCAGGCCGCCCGGCCGGGCTTCCCCAGCCCGGCGGCCATGGAGCGGGCCGTGGCCCCCTGCATCATGCACCGGGCGGGCAGCACGTTTTTGGGCGGGAACAGGCGCATCTGCATCCCCACCAGATTGTAGGCGGTGTGGAGCAGGCGGCGGGCCCGCTCCGGATGCTCCCCCACCTGGCGGGAGATGAAGCGGCCCAGCTTTTCAATGGCGGGACTTGGCATAGGGGCTCCTTTCCTGAGAAAAACGGCCGCCCGGAACAGGCGGCCCGAAACATAAAACGCATATATTCCAGAAAAGAAAGAAGGACGGCTTTCAGCCGTCCTTCTTTCTTTTCTGGAGCAGGTGACGAGGCTCGAACTCGCTACCTCCACCTTGGCAAGGTGGCGCTCTACCAGATGAGCTACACCTGCAAGCGACGGATTATATTATAGCGGACAGGGCCGTCTCTGTCAAGAGGTTGTGTCAAATTTTCTTGTTCCCTTTTTGCGGATTTTCTCTTGACAGGAGACTACTTTGTGATACAATGTAGCTGCGAAAGGTATTTTGCAACGCAAGGTAGTGATGCCATGATCCCGTCTCAACTGCTCAAGGGCACCCTGGAGGGGTGCATCCTGGCGGTAATCCGCAAAAAGCCCACCTACGGCTATGAGATCGCCCAGCAGCTGGCCGCCTACGGCTTCGGCCGCATCGCCGAGGGCACCATCTATCCCCTGCTGCTGCGGCTGGAGAAAAACGGGGCCGTCCGGGCCCAGCTCCGGCCGTCGGAGCTGGGCCCCCAGCGGAAATACTACGCCCTGACGGAGCGGGGCCGGGAGGAGCTGGCCGCCTTCATGGGCAGCTATGCCGAGCTGACGCAGGCGGTGAACCGCCTGCTGGCCGACACGCGGAAGGAGGAGTCCCCATGACCCGAACCAAACAGCTGATGCGGGAGAACAACGCCTTTGAGCGGGCGCTGAGCCCCGAATTCAACCAGGTGCTCACCGACATGGTGGTCTACCTCCGCTCCGCCCCGGTGAGCGAGTACAATCAGGAGCTGGTGCGCCGGGACATCGGCCGGATGTTCCTGGACGCCCAGCGCCGGGGGGACTCCCCCGCCGACGTGATTGGGGAGGACTACCGCCAGTTCTGCGACCAGGTGCTGGCCGAGGTGCCCCGGCTCACGGTGCGGGAGCGGGTGCTGGACAGCCTGTCCACCTCCCTGGTATGCCTGGGGGCATGGGGTGTGATCTGGCTTGTCAACCGAGGAGTGCGTGGGATGTTCTTTTCGGACAGCGCCATAACAGGCGGCTGGCCGGACATCCCGGTCACCGTGGGGGATCTGCTGGTGACGGTGCTCATCCTGGCCGCCGCCGGATATCTGTTCCACGCCTTCTCCCGCGCCGCCTTTTCCAACGCCTACGCAGGACTGTTTTTCAAGGTGTTTCTGATTTTGGCGGCGCTGCTGGTGGTGGGCTGGGTGTTTGACAGCCTTCTGGGGTATCTCCATTTTGGCATTGTGCTGGCCGGGATCGCCCTCTGCTTTGTACTGGGCAAGGTGCTGGAGCACCTTGCCGACCGTTAAAGCACGGTGGGGCGGGCCTTTGGCCCGCCCCGCACTTTGTTGTTATTCCATCCGGCCGAAGTACCAGCCGGTGACGCCGTCCTTCTTCACCAGGGCCCGGTCGGAGACGCGCCGCACCACCGACAGGGTGTCGCCGGGGTGCACCTCCAGCCGGTAGTCGGTGGAGTCCTCGCACCGGGTAACCCCCCTGTCCACATACAGGTACTCGGTGAGCACATCCAGCACCCGCCCCGTCTCCAGGTGGCGGCAGCGGCTCAACTCCCGCCCACGCTCCAGCACCTCCAGGGCGTTGCGGCCCCAGCGGACGTTCACCGAGTCCGCCGACGGCGCCTGGGCGTCCAGGGCCGCAGCGGTGGGCAGGCCGTCGTAGGCAAACCAGGAGAAGGCCCCGCCGGGCGCCTCCGGCAGCACCAGGGCGTTGAGCTGCCCGCCGATCTGGAGGGAGCAGCCGCCGTCGATGGAGGCGATGTGCCGCTTCTCCTCCAGCAGGGGCCGACAGCGGGGCACCCGGGGGTCGTAGAGGGTCACCGGCCAGTGGCCCACGACGCACCAGCGGCGGAAGGAATGCCCCTGGGAGAGGAAGTCGTCGTTTTTCATGCAGCCCCAGGCGTCCAGGCCGTCCAACCGCTCCTCATCGGCCACGCCGCCGTGGACGAACAGATAGTCGGGGGTCACCAGGATCTCCGGCATGGCCTCCAGGAAGGCCAGCTCGGGGGCGAAGCGCTCCCGCACCACCTCCCGCAGGCCGGCCAGATCCTCCGGCCCTCTGGTCTCAAAGCCCGCCGCCTGCCCCATCTGCACCAGCAGGCAGCGATCCCGCCACACATTCAGGTAGTGGTGGTAGAAGCCCGCCTCCGGCGCCCCCTCGTCCAGGGCGAAATCGCTGACCAGGTTGTCGCAGTTGCCCCGGACACAGTACACCGTGTTCTGCTCCGCCAGGGCCATGATATAGCGCAGGGTGGCCAGGCTGTCCGGCCCCTTCTCCACCAGATCCCCCAGCAGCACCAGGACATCGTCCGGGGTATAGCGGGCGGCGGAGAGCACCCCCTTGAAAAACGGCAGATTGCCGTGGATGTCGCTGATCACCAGCACCCGCCGCCCCGGCGGCAGGGTCAGGCGCACCACGTTTGCGGTTCTGGACATGGGCTTCACCTCGGTTCTTCCTGTTATTGTACCACGCCCGGCACAAAAAAGGAACGGGATTCTCTCCGGAGAATCCCGTTCCTTTTTTGTGAGGCGTCAGGCCATCAGGTTGCGGACGATATTGAACACCGCGATGGCCAGCACCACCAGCTGCACGGCGTTGAAGGCCTTCTCCACCGCCGCCTCGGAGCACTTCTTGTTCAGGCTGGCCCCGATGAAGCCGCCGGCGATGGCGCCCACGATCATCACGGGGGCGATGGACAGGTCGAAGACGGCGAAGCCGGTGGTCAGGGCCACGGTGGCCAGCTTGGAGATCTGGGCGAACAGGATGGTGACCAGGGAGCAGACCGTGGCGGTCTTGGTGTCAAAGGAGAACAGGTAGATGATGAGGGCCACATTGATGGGGCCGCCCCCGATGCCCAGGAAGGAGGAGCAGACGCCCAGGAACACGCCCACCAGCAGGGCCACCGCCGCGCCCCGCAGCTGTCTGCTGGGGATGCGGCTCTTGTTCTTCATGTAGAGGAACACCGCCAGGATCAGCAGGCCCAGCACCACGTTCTGCACCACCGTGACGGCGGCATTGGCCTGGAGGGCGTCCACAATGAGCTGGAGCAGGTGCTCCCCCGCCAGGCCGCCCACCACCGAGCCCAGGGCCAGGGGGATGGCGGTGCCGAAGGGGATCTTCGTCCTGGCGAGCATCTGCTTGCCGATGGACACCACCGACATGGAGAACACGGTGAGGGAGGACAGCACGCCGATGGTCTGCACGTCAAAGCCGTGAAGCACGTCCATCAGCGGCTTGATGATGACGCCGCC
>NZ_JAHZDL010000104.1:0-7704 GCF_019422385.1 Flavonifractor sp. | reverse complement strand
CCGGCGACGTGGTGGTCATCCGCTACGAGGGCCCCAAGGGCGGCCCCGGCATGCGGGAGATGCTCAACCCCACCTCCGCCATCGTGGGCATGGGCCTGGGCGAGTCCGTGGCCCTGATCACCGACGGCCGCTTCTCCGGCGCCACCCGGGGCGCCGCCATCGGCCACGTCTGCCCCGAGGCCGCCCAGGGCGGCCCCATCGCCCTGGTGGAGGAGGGGGACATCATCTCCGTCGACATCCCCGCCTGCAAGATCGAGCTCCAGGTGGACGAGGCCGCCCTAGCTGATCGGAAGGCCAAGTGGGTCTGCCCCGAGCCCAAGGTCAAGACCGGCTACCTGGCCCGGTATGCCAAACTGGTAACGAGCGCCGCTCGCGGCGCCGTCCTGGAGTAAAAGCGGGCTGCAAGACCTGGGGCGAGAACTGCCTGCCCTGTAGGGGCGGATAGCATCCGCCCGCTTCGCCCCTTTCCGCTATACAAACATCCCGGCCCTCCGAACGGAGGGCCGGGATGTTTGTTCTATTCAGAAATTGCTGTAGGGACTCTGGTAGCCGGCATCAGGGCCGCTGTTGTCCCGATAGGAGTAGCGGCCATGCACCACCCAGTCGTAGAAGTTGGCCTCTGTGCCCCACATATAGGGGGTGAGCCACAGGGAGAAGGCGGTGGTGGCCAGGATGGTCAGCAGACTGACGGCGCCGGGCCCAAAGATCAGGCCCAGGCTTCCCACCAGAGCTGCGGCAAAGCCGAACAGAAGCGACCAGCCCAGGAAGGACAGATCCTGGATGAACAGCTCGCCCTTCCAGCCCACCATGGCCCGCTTGCTCTCGGTGATGGCGGCCAGGGCCCCCATCTCCGGGTTGTCCAGCAGGAAATACACCGCCAGGCGGTAGCGGTAGGTGACAATGACGGACAGGATGGCCGCGGCGATCACCAGCAGGAGGGCCAGGAACATCAGCATCGGGCCGCCCAGTGCCGACACCAGCATCACGATAAAGGCGGGCACCAAAAACAGCAGGCTCCACAGGGTGGTGAAGATATAGATCAGCAGATACACCAGGAAGGCCCGGCCGATGGTGCGGAAGCCGTCCAGCAGATTCCAGTAGTTGGGCTGCTCGTTCCGCGCCATGCGCAGGACGTAGGAAGTGTAGCCGAAGCTCATAATCCACTGATAGACGGTGATCAGCAGCTGGATCACCAGAAAAGACGCCACGTTACGCGGAGTGAGCAGCACACGGATCAGATCCTCCACCCCATAGACCCCGTCCCACACATAGTAATAGAAGGTGGTAAAGGGGTCGGTCACCAGGCTGGACACCAGGCTGGTGAGCACCGAGGTGAGCAGCAGGTACACCAGGGTCACCAGCATGGGGTGGGGATAGGTGGTGCGCATGGCCTGCTTGGCCAGCGCCTTGGCCTCCGGCCGGTTATAGCCCATAGCAAATTCCTCGCAATCTCTGTTTCTTGATTGGTGGAATCATTCTATCATATCAGCCGTCCGATTGCAAGGCGGGCAATTCGATCCAGAAGCGCACTCCGCCGGCCCGGTTCTCCGCGCCGCAGGTGCCGCCGTGGGCGCGCACCGCCGCCCGGACGATGGCCAGGCCCAGACCGGCCCCGCCGGTGTCCCGGCTCCGGGCCGGATCCCCCCGGTAGAAGGGCTCCCACAGGCGGGTGAGCTCCTCCGTGGTGAAATGGGGGCCGTCGTTGTCCACCGCAAGCCACAGCTTCCCCCGGCTGTTCTCCAGCCGTACCGATATGCTGCCCCCCGCCGGGGTGTACCGCAGGGCGTTGGACGCCAGATTGCCCACCGCCTCCTCCAGCCGGGCCCGGTCGCCGGACACCATCCCCTCCGTCAGATTCAGGGTCACATGGAGATCCCGCTCCCCCGCGGACAGGGACAGGCGGTCAAAGCACGCCCGCACCAGGGCGGCAAAGTCCACCCGCTCCCGTTTGAGGGGGACGCCCCGCTCCAGCCGGGACAGATCCAGCAGCTGCCCCACCAGGGCCGCCATGCGGTCGCTCTCGTCCAGCACCACATCCAGGTACTGCGTCCGCTTGGCCGGGTCGATGTCCTCCCGCAGGGCCTCCGCGTGGGAGCGGAGCACCGCCAGTGGGGTCTTCAGCTCGTGGGCCGCCGCCCGGGTAAAATTCCGCTCCCGGCGGATGGCCCGGGTCTCCAGCCAAGTCAGCCAACAGGCCAGGGCCACCGCCGCCGCCAGGGTGAGCAGGATGGCGGGCTCCAGGCCGTAGAGCAGGTAGAACGGGGGAAGCGCATAATTGCTTACCACAATCTGCTCCATGGAGCCGTCCATGGACATATTTGGAAATGTGCGGGGTGCCGTTCCCCCGGCGGTCATGATCATCTGATCATAGGTCAGGCCGGTGCGGGGATCCTGGGTCAGCAGCTGCTTGATCCAGGCGTCCATCTCCGCCTCCAGAGTCCGGTACTGCTCCAGCCGCATTTCCGGCCCGCCCCGCCCCGCCAGGGCGGAATAAAATTGCACATGGGGCGTCTGGATGTTCTCCATGGTTTTCCCCGGAAACCGGGCCGGATCGGCGTCCACCAGGGTGATCTCCTCCCCGTCCAGGTGGAGCACCGCTCGGATGGGGAAGAACGCCTCCCCCTCCGTCCAGCCGGTCATCTCCAGGCTCTCAAAGGCGGCAGACGCCTCGTCATAGAGCTGATAGACCCTGAGCCATGGATATTCCATGAACACCCGGGCGGCGGCCAGCTGCTCGGCGTCGGTCATGGCGGCGTCAAACAGGACGTATTGGAGGAAGCCGTCCTTGGCGATCCGGGCCATCAACAGCTGGCTCTGCCCCAGCACACCGCCTTCCTCGTCATAGATCCGCAGGAGCATCTGGCCCCCATAGCGCTCTAGCTCTTCACAGGCGATCATGCTCAGATCGACCGAGAAATCCATCTCTTCCCCATTCAGGGAACCGGCCGACCGGCGCGCCTCATATTCGTTGGTGAGAATGTCCTCCGCGCTCCACCGTCCGTTGAGCCACACCAGCGCCGCCATGGCCGCCGCCCAGACGGCCAGGCAGATGCACAGCGTCCGGGCAAAGGCCCGCAGAAACAGAAGCCTGTCTTTCACGACGCTCCCTCCTCCAGCTTGTAGCCCGCCTTGAACACCGTCTTAATCTGCTTTCCTGCCGGGCCCAGGGCGGCCCGGAGGGCCTTGATCCGGCCGTCCACCGCCCGGTCGCCCCCCTCGAAGTCGATGCCCCACACCCGGTCCAGCAGCTGGCTCCGGCTGAGCACCTGCCCTTGGTGGCGCATGAGGCAGAGCAGCAGCTCGTACTCCCGGGGCGGCAGCTCCACCGCCCGGCCGTCCACGGTGCAGGCCCGGCGGCCCGGCTCCAGAGCGATGACCCCGCAGGTGAGGGTTTCCGTCCCCGGGCCGCCCCGGCTGCGGCGGATCAGCGCCCCGGTCTTGGCCAGCAGCACCGCCAGGGAGAAGGGCTTGGTCACGTAGTCGTCCGCCCCCAGGGCGTAGCCCCGCAGCACGTCCTCCTCACCCCCCAGGGCGGTGAGGAACAAAATGGGCACCCCGCTGTGCTCCCGCACCGCCCGGCACACGGCAAAGCCGTCCAGGTTGGGCATGAGCACGTCCAGCAGGATGGCGTCGTAGTCGTTCTCCCGCAGCAGCTCCAGGGCCTCCGCCCCGTCCCGTGCCAGGTCGCAGTCCGCCCCGTGGGCGGTGAAGTAGTCCCGGATGATGTCCCGCAGGCGCTGTTCATCCTCCACGATCAGCACATGGCCGTCCATGGTCTCCCCTCCTCTGTTTCCGCCCACAGTCTAACCCCCAGATGTGTCGGAGTTATGACAAAGGCCCTGGAGGGGTACTCCAGGGCCTTGTTTGATGAAAGAATGCTTACCGGCGTCCGGCTCCGCCGCCGCGGAACCCGCCGCCGCGGGAGAAGCCGCCTCCCCCGCGGGATCTGCCGCCGAAGCCGCCGCCCCGGGAGAAGCCTCCGCCGGAGCGCCCCGCTCCGCCGCCCCGGAAGCCCCCGCCGCTGTGGAAGCCGCCGCCCATGGGGGGGCGGGGCCCTCTGGGCGGGCGGGGCGGCCTGGGCCGGTGGGGCCGGCCGAAGATGAAGGGCCGGTACACATAGGGCGGGGGCGGCATGCCGGGCCCCATGTACCGCCGGTGATAGCGGCGGTAGCGCCAGCCGTCGGCCAGAATCGCCACCACGATGATCACCACGATCAGCGGCGCCAGGAACAGGGACAGCAGCGTACCGACCAGGCTAGAGCCCGTGTATGTATAGAAATGGTCGTTCTCCGGCTGGGGGAGATATTCGTAATCCGGCACCGGCTGGCTTACGGCCCCCGTGGAGGAGGTGGCATAATAGCTCTCATACCAGCCGTAGACGTCGTCGAAGAAGGCCCGGGTGGCGCTGTCGTACTCCCCGGCGTCGTAGCCGTCGTAGAAGTCGTCCTCCAGCCAGCCCTCGATGGTGGAGGCGGACAGGGCGTCCTCAATGCCGGCGCCCGCCATGGCCCACACCTTGTTCTCCCCCACGGCGTACACCAGCAGAAAGCCGTTGTTCCGCTCCGCGTCGCCGATGCCGCCCCACTTCTCCGCCACGGCCATGGCGTAGTCGGCGGAGTCCATGCCGTCCATGAAGTCCACCGCCACCACCACGATCTGGCCGCCGGTGGCCTCGAAGAGGGCCTCGTTCTGGTCGATGATGTACTGCTCGGTCTCCTCGCTGAGCACGTCGGCGTAGTCGGCCACATAGAAGGCGTCGGTGGGCTCCACCACCGCGCCGGCCGTGCCGGTGAGCAGGGCCGCCCCCAGCAGGGCGGCGGTCAGCAGCTTTTTCATGGCTTCCTCTCCTCTCACTGGAAGATCTCCGCCGGCTGGACGAAGGTGAGCGTACCCAGGATGCCGGCGGGGAAGCCCCCCAGCACCCGGGTGTTGAAGTCCTCCGCCGCGGCGTTGTAGCCGTCCCGGGAGATGGTGTCCTGCTCAGAGGCCAGGTCGGTGCGGAAGCCCTGGACATAGTCGGCGTCCCGCTCCGTCAGGCTCGCGTCCTCCAGCTTGAGGAACACGGTCTCCGCGTCCCCCAGCAGCCGCTGGTAGGCCGCGTAGGCGTCGGAGATGCCGGTGCTCCCCGCCAGGGCCTCCCGGCTGGCTGTCAGGTCGGTCAGGTCGCCCTCGTCCAGGTAGCGCCCCGCCACGGTGAGCAGGTTGGCGGTGATGTCCACGCAGTCCTGGAGATCCCCGGCGATGGGGGCGAACTGCGCCTCCACCTGCGCCCTGGCCTGCACCAGGGAGCGGTGGGAGCCCAGCAGGGTGGACAGCACAATCACCACCGCCAGCACCACCATGGCGCCGGTGTGGGTTTTGAGAAATTTCATGGGATTACCTCATTGCATCCAGGTTTGGGGCCCCTTACCCTCTTAATTCCAGAAGCTTCTGCTTGAGCTGGCCCTCGATCTTGCCCAGCTCGGCCTCTGCCTCCCGGCGCTTCTGGGCACCCTCCCGCTGGATGTTCATCACCTCGTCCAGGGTGGAGATGAGCTGCTCGTTGGTGTGCTGGAGGGTCTGGATGTCCACCACGCTGCGCTCGGCCTCCTTGGCGGTCTCGATGGTGCCCATCTTCAGCATGTCGGCGTTCTTCTGCAGCAGCTCGTTGGTCATGTTGGTCACCGCGCTCTGGGCGGCGGTGGCCTGACGGGAGTGCTCCAGGCCCAGGGAGAGCACCATCTGGCTCTTCCACAGGGGGATGGTGTTCACCAGGGAGGACTGGATCTTCTCCAGCATCAGGGTGTCGTTGTTCTGGATCAGGCGGGTCTGGGGGCCCATCTGGATGGAGATCATGCGGGTCAGCTCCAGATCGTGGAGCTTCTTTTCAAACCGGGAGATCATGTTGGCCAGATCGTTGTACGCCTGGGCGTCCTCCTGGGTGCCGGACTGGGCGGCCTTCTTCTGGAGCTGGGCCAGATCCTCCTCCCGCACCTGCTTGAGCCGCTTCTTGCCCGCCAGGATATACATGGTCAGCTCTTTGTAATACTTGGTGTTAAGCTCGTACATCTGATCCAGCATGGCGATGTCCTTCATCAGGGTCACCTGGTGGCCCTCCAGCACCTCCACGATCTTGTCCACATTGGCCTCGGCCTTGGTGTAGGCCACCTTCATGGCCTCCAGCTCGTTGCGCTTCTTCTTGAAGAACCCGAAGATGCCCTTCTCGTCCTCCTCCTTGCCGAAGCCCTTCAGCTCCACCACCAGGGAGGACAGGGCCTGGCCGATCTCCCCCAGATCCTTGGTGCGCACCGAGTTGAGGGTGCTCTCGGAGAAGCCGGCGATGTTCTTCTGGGCCGCCGCGCCGTACTGGAGCACCAGGTTGGAATCGGTGATGTCGATCTGCTTGGCAAAGTCGTCCACCATCTTGCGCTCGGCCTCGGTGAGCTGGCTCTCGTCCAGCTGGATGGCCTGGGCGTCCTTGTCCTGCTGGGCGGCCGCCGCGGCCGCCGCGCCGGTGGGATCCAGGGTGAGGGTGGGCGCCTCCGGGGCCTTGGGGGCCTCCGCCGCCGCGGCGGCGGTGTCCAGATTGGGGGTCAGGGTGAGCTCCGGGGTGAAATCAGTTTGATCAGCCATGGTTTTCCTTCCTCCTCGTTATGATTGTCCCATCTGCATGCCGCCCAGGCCCTCCCGGGCCAGCATCTGCTCCAGGACGGTGATGTCGGTTGAAATGTCCAGCGCCTCGTCGGCAAAGAGGGCGTCCAGCTGCTTGTCAAAGGCCTGAACCACCTTGTCCATCATGGCGTCGATGCGCCCCATGGTGCCGTCGATGTTGGCCCCCTCCACCCCGGCGCTCCCCATCCGGTCGTAGGCGTTGAGCAGCTTCAGCGTGGTGGGCAGGTAGTAGTTCAAAAACCGGCGGATCTGGGGCAGCTTGGCGGGCTGCTGGGCCACGATGTCAAAGATCTTGCCGGTGACCTCCTCCATGTGGACGATCTGGGCGGAGATCTTCTCGTCCTCGATGTTGTCGTCCAGCCGCCGCAGCTCGGACAGGGCCCGCGCCCGCTCGGCGGCGATGGGATCCTCCGGCGCCTGTCCGGCCGGCTCCGGCTCGGGTTCCGGCTGGGGCTCCGGATCCGGCAGGTTCAGCACCTTGTCGGGGCACAGCTTTTTCAGGCCGAACCACACCAGCACCGACGCGGCGGCCACCAGCGCAAAGTGCCACAGGGCATACATGGGCAGGAAAACGGCCCACAAAAGCCACACCGCCGCCGCGCCGTACAGCGGTATGGGCGATTTTTTCACGATTTTTGCCATGGGATCTCCTCCAGACCTGGGGATGGTTTTATTCTACCTTTCCCGTCTCCGGGTGTCAAGAAAACACGTTGACTTTAGGGGGAAAAGTTATTATCATTATATCTATTGAGAAAAAAGGTTTCAGCCAACAGAGAGGAAGTCTGCGCCATGCTCACACTCAAGGATTTCAAAGAGGCCCGCGGCGTGCTCTCCGGTGTGATCCGGGACACCCCGCTGGTCTACAGCCCCGCCTTTTCCAAGGCCACCGGCAACCAGGTGTACATCAAGCCGGAGAACATGCAGCTCACCGGCGCGTACAAGATCCGGGGCGCCTACTATAAGATCAGCACCCTCAGCGACGAGGAGAAGGCCCGCGGGCTGGTCACCGCCTCCGCGGGCAACCACGCCCAGGGCGTGGCCTACGCCGCCCAG
>NZ_JAHZDL010000103.1:0-7910 GCF_019422385.1 Flavonifractor sp. | reverse complement strand
TGTCGATGTGGGAGTCGAAGGCGATGATCTTGTCGCCCTCGCCCATCCAGCCGATCACGTTGCCCAGGCCGTCCACTTCCACCGCATCGTAGCCCAGCTTCTCCATCTCGGCCTTGATGCAGGCGACCACCTCTTTCTCCTCGCAGCTCTCGCTGGGGTGGGAGATCATGGCCCGCAGGAAGCGGGTCATGTCGGCCTGATAACCGGCGGCGGCGGCTTTGATCTTCTCGTAATCCATGTTCATGTCCATGCCCTCCATCATCTATGTCCCATATTTAAGTAAACCATTGCGAATGCCTCGCAGAGTTCGCGCCCGCAGGCGCGAATCCTATGGAAATCCATGTTTTCCGGCGACATGTGCGTCGGAAAACATACTTTTCGGCCTGCAAGTGTGTGATTTGGCTGGCAACAGCCAAATCATGCGCGCGGCAGACCGCAGCCTTTCTCAAACCCGCGGCTCTGCCACGGGTTTGAAGACTAATAGTCTTTCTGCGGGGAGTCGGTGGTGGGATACTCGCCGTCCCAGATCACCCGGCGGAACTTCAGCGGGTCGGTGTTGCCCTCGGTGGAGAACAGCAGCACCTGGCTGAACCGGTCCAGCTCCAGGGCCTGGCGCAGCTCCCTGTAAGTATCGTCGCACATGATGGCGTCCAGGCAGCCCATGCCCACCGCGCCGGACTCGCCGGAGATGACGGTGGGGTCGCCCTTCACCGGCACGCCCAACATCCGCATGCCCTTGGCGCTGACCCAGTCGGGGCAGGAGACAAAGGCGGACACGTGGTTGCGCAGAATGTCCCAGGAGAGGGTGTTGGGCTCGCCGCAGGCCAGGCCGGCCATGATGGTCTGGAGATCGCCGGTGACGATGCGGGGGGAGCCGTCCCCGGCCTTGGCGCCCTGGTAGAGGCAGTCGGCGGCGCTGGCCTCCATGACCACGAACTTGGGCGGGTTGCTGGGGTACAGGTTGGTGAAGTAGCCCACCACCGCACCGGCCAGGCTGCCCACGCCCGCCTGGACAAACACGTGGGTGGGGCGGTTCACCTCGCACTGGCGGAGCTGCTCGGCGGCCTCGCTGGCCATGGTGCCGTAGCCCTGCATGATCCAGGAGGGGATCTCCTCATAGCCCTCCCAGGCGGTGTCCTGGACGATCACGCCGTGCTCGGTCTGCTCCGCCTCGGCGGCGGCCATGCGGACGCAGTCGTCGTAGTTCACGTCCTCGATGGTGACCTGAGCGCCCTCCTTGGCGATGTTGTCGTACCGGGACTGGCTGGAGCCCTTGGGCATGTGGACCACCGCCTTCTGGCCCAGCTTGTTGGCCGCCCAGGCCACGCCCCGGCCGTGGTTGCCGTCGGTGGCGGTGAAGAAGGTGGCCTGGCCGAATTCCTTGCGGAAGGCCTCGCTGGTCAGGTAGTCATAGGTCATCTCGGATACATCCCGGCCCATCTCGCTGGCGATGTACCGGGCCATGGCGAAGGAGCCGCCCAGCACCTTGAAGGCGTTGAGGCCGAAGCGGTAGCTCTCATCTTTCACATACAGCCCGCCCAGCCCCAGGTACTTGGCCATGCCGTCCAGCCGGGCCAGGGGGGTGACGGAGTACTGGGGGAAGGAGCCGTGGAAGAACCGGGCCTTGGCCACATTGGGCAGGGCCATGATGGACAGGTTCTTGTCGTCGCTCTTGGGCATCCGGTTGAGCACCCACTTGATCTGGTCTTTCATGGGGGATTGTCGCCTCCAAATTATTTTGAAGTATTGCTTATTTTTTGTTTTGCAAGACCATCATACCACGGGATTTCCAGTTGTCAAGGGGATTTCTGAAAAAAATATCGGAATCCTAAAAAATTTTTAGGCTTGCGCCAAAAAGACCATTTTCTCAGGGAGTGCGGGCCGCCGCAGAGGGCGGCCCGCGCCGTCATTTTTTATAAAAGGTGTGCTCCATGGGCAGGGAGGTGCGCAGCACGTGATCCCGGGCGTAGTAGGCCCCCTGGGCCGCCGGTGCGGTGGGGATGGTGGCGATCTCCCCGATGCCCTTGGCCCCGTAGGCGAAGGGGAGCAGCTCCTCCTTCTCCACATAGATGGCGTGGATGTCGGGGATCTGGTCGGCCCGCATGAGGCCCAGGGTGCCGAACCTGGCCTGGGGCACACAGTCCTTCAGGGGGAAGTCCTCGGTGAGGGCGTAGCCCAGGCCCATGAGCACGCCCCCCTCGATCTGCCCCTGGATGGAGGTGGGGTTGACCACCTTGCCCGAGTCGTGGGCGGCCCACACCTCTTTGACGCGGCCGTCATCGTCCAGGATCACCACATGGGTGGCGAAGCCGTAGGCCACGTGGCTCTTGGGGTTGGGCTTGTCGGAGCCCAGCTTGTCGGTGGGGTCGAAGAACTCGGCAGAATACTCCAGGCCCTCCAGGGCGGACAGATCCCCGTCGGCGCCGTCCAGATCCGCCTTCAGCTCGGCGGCGGCCATGCGCACCGCCTCGCCGGTGATCAGGGTCTGGCGGGAGCCGGAGGTGGTGCCTGAGTCGGGGGCCACCTCGGAGTTGGCCCCCATGTTCACCAGCTTCTCCCGGGGCAGGCCGGTGGCCTGGGCCAGGATCTGGAGGAACACGGTGGCGCAGCCCTGGCCGATGTCGGAGGCGGCGGCGTACAGCTCCACCTTCCCGTCCCGCACCGCCAGCTTGGCCCGCCCCTTGTCGGGCAGGCCCACGCCCACGCCGGAGTTCTTCATGGCGCAGGCGATGCCGGCGCGGCCGGCGTTGCGCTCATACACGTCCTTCACCGCCAGCAGGGTCTCCTTCAGGGCGGTGGAGCAGTCGGCGATCTGGCCGTTTGGGAGCACCTTCCCCGGCTCGATGGCGTTGCGGAAGCGGATCTCCCAGGGGGATATGCCCACCTTCTCGGCCAGCAGGTTGATGTTGGACTCCAGAGCGAACTCGCTCTGGCACACGCCGAAGCCCCGGAAGGCGCCGGCGGGGGGGTTGTTGGTGTACCAGCCGAAGCCGCGGATGTCGGTGTTCTGGTAGCAGTAGGGGCCCACCGAGTGGGTGCAGGCCCGCTCCAGCACCGGGCCGCACAGGGAGGCGTAGGCCCCGGTGTCGAAGTAGATCTCGCAGTCCAGGCCGGTGAAGATGCCGTTCTCGTCGCAGCCCAGGGTGAAGGTACCCTCCATATAGTGGCGCTTGGGGTGGAAGTTGATGGACTCCTTCCGGGTCAGCTTCGCCTTCACCGGGCGGTTGACCTTCAGGGCCGCCAGCACCGCCAGGTGCTGCACCGACACGTCCTCCTTGCCGCCGAAGCCGCCGCCCACCAGCTTGTTCTCCACCACGATGCGCTCGGGCTCCCACCCCAGCATGATGGAGATCTCCTTGCGGGTGTCGTACACCCCCTGGTCGGAGGTATACACCTTCACGCCGTCCTTGTAGGGGAAGGCCACGGCGCACTCCGGCTCCAGGAAGGCGTGCTCGGTGAAGGGGGTGCGGTAGGACTGGGTGACCACGTACTTGGAGCCCGCCAGGGCGGCCTTGGCATCCCCCCGGGTCACATGGCGCTGCTGGCACAGGTTGCCGTTGGGGTGGAGCCTGGGGGCGTCGTCGGCCATGGCGTCCTGGATGGTGCGCACCGGCTCCAGGGGCTCGTAGTCGATCTTCACCAGGGCCTTGGCCTGCTTCAGAATCTCCTCCGTCTCCGCCACCACCAGGCAGATGGCGTCCCCCACGCAGCGGGTGATGTCCCCCTTGGCGATCATCACGTCCCAGTCCTGCTGGATGTGGCCCACCTTGTTGTGGGGCACGTCCTCGGCGGTGAGGACGGCCAGCACCCCCGGCAGGGCCAGGGCCTCAGAGGCGTCGATGTTCAGCACCCTGGCCCGGGGGTATTGGGAGCGGACGGCGGAGGCGTGGACCATGCCGTCCAGGTACAGGTCGTCGCAGTACTCCCCGGTGCCCAGCACCTTGCCCCGCACGTCGGCGCGGAAGGCCCGGTCGCCCACGCCGAAGGCCGCGCCCTCCTCCAGGGCCGGGTCGATGTGCTGCTCCCCCCGGAGGATGGCCCCGGCCAGGGCGATGCCCTCGATGATCTTCTTGTAGCCGGTGCACCGGCAGACGTTGCCACGGATGGCCTTCTTGATCTCCGCCTCGGTGGGGTTGGGGTTGACGTCCAGCAGGGCCTTGCCGGAGAGCACCATGCCGGGGATGCAGAAGCCGCACTGCACCGCCCCCACCGCCCCGAAGGCGTAGACAAAGGCCTCCTGCTCCTCCGGGGACAGGCCCTCCACCGTGACGATGGACTTGCCCACCGCCTTTTTGGTGGTGAGGATGCAGGAGCGGACGGCCCTGCCGTCCACCAGGATGGTGCAGGTGCCGCAGGCCCCCTCGCTGCACCCGTCCTTGACGGAGGTGAGGCGCAGCTCGTCCCGCAGGTAGCGGAGCAGGGGCTCCTCCTTATGGGTGGTGCGGGAAACGCCGTTGACGGTAAAGGTATAGCTCTCGCTCATGTCGGGTTCCTCTTTTCCAGCGTTACATTCCGGCGGCGCGCCGGGAGCCCCGGCAGACCGCCGGGGCTCCGCAGGCGCCATCAGGCCAGCAGATAGGAGTAATTGTCATACACCGCGCAGATCAGGCGGCGCAGGGGGTCGTACAGGCCGCAGGCGGGGTCGGACACGTCGTAGTCCGCCGTGCTCCCGCCCAGGCGCACCCGGGTCCTGCCGCCCTCCAGGGGCAGGAAGCCCTCGTTCTCGCTGTTCTCGAAGTCCTCCTGGCTCCAGAACAGGGTGAACTTGTGCTGATAGGGCCGGCTGTCATAGGGGCAGAAGGTGGCGCAGTTGCCGCACTCGTTGCACATGCCGTCCACGTGGATGATCTGCCGCTGCCGCATGCCGGGCACCCACACGGCCACGTTGGCCCGGTTGGGGCACACCTCGGTGCAGGTCTCGCACACCGTGGCGCAGCCCAGGCAGCGGATGTCGTCGCAGCTGGCGCAGTCGGTACACACGTCACCCCGCTTGGCCAGGGGCTTCTGGTAGTCGGGGTTCACGTTCTTGTCCACATCCGCCTCCGTATCGAAGGCGCGGATGGCCTGGACGGCCTTGGTGGCGCCGGCGATGGCCTCCACCACCGTGCCGGGGCCCTTCTGGCCGTCGCCCACCACAAAGACGTGCTTGATGGAGGACTCCAGGGTGTCAGGGTTGACCACGGCGCGGCCCCGGTTATCCACAGCCAGGCCGTTTTCGGTGTAAAACCCGGTGTCCACATGCTCGCCCACGGCGGTGATCACCGTGTCGGCGGGCACGTCCACCGTCCTGCCGGTGTCCACGGGGGAGCGGCGGCCGGACGCGTCGGGCGCGCCCAGCTCCATGACCTTACAGGTGAGCACGCCGTCTCTCACGCCCACGGGAGCCAGCAGCTCCCTAAACTCCACGCCGTCGGCCAGGGCCAGCTCCAGCTCCTCCTGGTCGGCGGGCATATAGCGCTTGGTGCGGCGGTACACCAGGGAGACGCTCTCCACGCCGGCGATGCGCTTGGCGGCCCGGGCGGCGTCCATGGCGGTGTTGCCGCCGCCGATGACCACCACGTGCCTGCCCAGGTTCAGGGTGTCGGGGGCCTTCTTGGCCGCCTCCAGGAACTCAATGACGTTGGTCTCCTGGCCGTACTCCAGGCCGGCACTGCCCTTCTGCCACGCGCCGGTGGCCAGAATCACGTGGGTGTACCCCAGGGTGAACAGGTTGTGGACGTCCTTCACCTCGGTGTTGAGGCTCACCCGCACGCCCATGGCCCTGAGCAGCTTCTCGTCGTTGTCGATGGCCTGGCCGCTGATGCGGAACTCCGGGATCACGTGGCGGACGATGCCGCCCAGGGCGTCCTTCCGCTCAAAGACCGTCACGTCCACCCCGGCGCGGCCCAGGAAGAAGGCGGCCGCCATGCCGGCGGGGCCGCCGCCCACCACGGCCACCTTCCGGCCGGGCACCGGGGCGGCGGGGCGGAGCTTGGGCAGCAGCTGGTCGAAGCCGCCCTCCGCGGCCTTCAGCTTCTGCTGCCGGATGTACACGCTCTCGTCGTAGGCGTTGCGCATGCACTTGTCCTGGCAGCGGTGGGAGCAGATGGTGCCGGTGATAAAGGGCAGGGGGTTGCGGCGGAGGATGACCTCCAGGGCCTCCTCATACTTGCCAGCGTTGACCCGCATCAGGTAGGCGGGGATGTCCTGGTGGATGGGGCAGCCGTCCCGGCAGGGGGCGGTGAAGCAGTCGATGAGGGGCACCTTCTGGTCCAGCTTGCGGCTGGGGATGGGCTTCATGGGCTTGCGATAGTGCCCGTCGGCGGGGATGGACTCCACCAGGGCGGCGGCCCTGGCCGGATCCACGCCGATCCAGGGGGTGTAGTCGATGTCCGCCAGGGCGCCGGCGATCTGGTGGAACCGCTGATAGCCGCCGGGCTTGAGGATGGTGGTGGCCATGGTGATGGGCCAGATGCCCGCGTCGTACAGCTTCCGCACCGAGTGGATGTCCGCGCCGCCGGAGTAGGAGATGCGCAGCTTGCCCTTGAACTCGCGGGCCAGCCGGGCGGCCAGGGCCAGGGACAGAGGGTAGAGGGAGCGGCCGGACATGTACATCTCCTGGCTGGGCAGCTCCCCGGCCTTCACATCCACCGGGAAGGTGTTGGTGATCTTTACGCCGAACTCCAGCCCCCGCTCCCCGGTGAGCTTCATCAGCCGGTGGAACATGGGCACCGCGTCCTCCCACTGGAGATCCTCCAGGAAGTGGTGGTCGTCAAAGGCGATGTAGTCGTAGCCCAGGCCGTCCAGGGTCTTGCGGGCGAACTCGTAGCCCAGCAGGGTGGGGTTGCACTTGACGTAGGTGTTCAGGTTCTTCTCGGTGATCAGATAGGTGGCGATGCGCTCGATCTCGTCAGGGGGGCAGCCGTGGAGGGTGGACTCGGTGATGGAGTTGGAAACATGGGGGGTGATGGCCTTCACATAGGCCTCGTCCACCTTCTCAAACTGGTCCAGGTTGGACAGGGCCCAGTCCATGCACGCCTGCCACACCTCGGTGTTAGAGGCGTCCTTCATCCCCTCGATGTAGGCGTCCACCTTGGGGCTCTGGATGCCCTTGAGATCGTACCCCACGCTCATGTTGAACACGAAGCCGTCGGGGTCGCCCAGCTCCAGCTCCCTGGCCAGCAGCTTGCAGGCAAACCACGCCTTCACATACTCGGCGAACGCCTGGGGCACGGTGAGCTCGGTAGACCACTCGCAGTTGTAGCACTCGTCGGCGGCGGTGATGCAGGGCTTGCTGACGCACTTGGACAGCTCCTCGCCGTCCATGATCTGCACGGTCTTGACCTCGAAGAACCGGCTGCCAGCGGCGTAGGAGGCCACGATGTTCTGGGCCAGCTGGGTGTGGGGGCCGGCGGCGGGGCCGAAGGGGGTCTCGATCTTCTCGTCAAAGATGGGCAGGGCCTTCCCGTCCCCCCGGCGGGTCAGCTTGGACACGCCGAAGATGGACTGGGTGGTGCGGTACTCGCCCAGAATCCAGTTCATCAGGTGGGCAAAGGGCATGGGTCTCATAATATCGCTCATGGTGAAACCTCCATATCAATCAGATGGGCTGGACAGCACGTGCGTCCGCCCTGTGTAGGGCGGGGGCTTGCCCCCGCTGCCGGGAAAAAGGGATCAATAGGTTCTGTGGTTCAGTTCACCCCACAGCTTTTTGGACTGCTCCATGCAGAAGGCGTTGATTTTGCCCCGCCCGGCGGGCCGGGCGGGGGCCCCAAGAGATTTTATCTGCTCGGGGCGAGTGAATCGCCCCGGCATCAAGGTTTTGCCTGTGGCAAAACGCTTGGTGAGGACAAAATCAATGCCTGACCATATTTAGTAGGTTCTGTGGTTCAGTTCACCCCACAGCTTTTTGGACTGCTCCATGCAGAAGG